>PLES01000050.1 GCA_003137075.1 Solirubrobacterales bacterium | reverse complement strand
TTGGTCGAGCCGCCAACGGCGCTGAGCAGCCGCACGGCGTTGTCAAAGGCGGCATCGGTCAGCACGTCGCTCGGCCTGACGGCGTCGTTCGTCATCTCGACGATGCGGCGGCCGGTCTGCTGCGCCGCGGTGACACGGTCGGGATCGTCGGACGGGATCGCGGCGCTGCCGGGAAGGCAGAGGCCCAGCGCCTCGATCACGACCGCCATCGAAGATGCGGTTCCCATCGTGTTGCAGGCGCCAAGGCCACAGGAAAGGCAGCGCTCGAGCTCCTTCCACTCCTGGTCGTCGAGATCTCCCCGGCGGCGCGCGTCCCAAGCACGCCAGAGGTCGGTGCCGGTGCCGATGCGGCGCCCGTGGAAGCTCGCCGGTGGGCGGGCACCGGCGGGGAGAACGAGCGTCGGCAGATAAGCGCTGGCGGCTCCCATCACGGCGCCGGGAACGGACTTGTCGCAGTTGGCCAGCAGCACAACCCCGTCGATCGGATAGGAGCGGATGTACTCCTCAACCTCGATCGAGAGCAGATTGCGATAGAGCATCGCGCTCGGCTTCATCAGGTCCTCGCCGAGACTCATGACCGGAAACCGAAGTGGGATCCCGCCGGCCTCGCGCACACCGTCGGCGACGTGTTCAGCAAGCGCCGCCAGCGGCAGGTTGCAGGGGTTCAGTTCTGAGCTTGAATCGGCGATGCCGATGATCGGCCTGGTGCCGTCGAGCTCGCCCTCAACCCCGACGGAGCGCAGCACGACACGGTGAGCGAGGCTCACCTCGTCGTCACCGATGAACCACTCGGCACTGCGCAAACCGCTCGGCGTCTGACTCATCAATTCAGCGAACCGGGACCGCGAGGCCGGGGGCGCCTGGCTTCGACTGGATCAGCGTGCGCTCGCTGCGGGCGGCCCACTCGAGCGCGATCTGTGCACGCCGGACCTTTTCACGCCCGATCAGCTCGGCCTCCTGCTGCAGGTGCATGCCCGACGGGTACAGACCTCGCGAGTTGCGCAAGCCGAACTTGGCATAGAGCGGCGCGGCAACGGCCACCAGGTCTGCGATCTGCTCGCCACGGACAACGCCGCCGAGGTAGTCAGGAGCCTCTATGTAGAGGTCGAGTGGCAGCTCGCAGGAGGCGCGCATCTCGGCCAGTTCGGCGAGGCTGAGGTCGGTTGGCAGGTTGATCGTCCCGGCGCCGAGCTCCGCGAGCAGCGCCGCCGTGGCCGGGTTCGAGGGAGCCATCATCACCGACACCTTCCAGACCACCTCAGCCGGGATATGCCCGTCGCGCTGAGCGGTTGCAAGCAGCTTGAGCAGGCCGAGGTCGGCGATCAGAAAACCGCGGATGCCGCAGTCAACGGCGCGGAAAACGTCCTCGATCGCATAACGCAACTGACGTAGCCCGCGCACGCCACCGGCCAGGCTGGGGCCGTCCGGTCCTCTCGACATGGCGCCGAGTCCCCACTCCTCGCGCGGCCCGATAAAAAGCGATATCTCGAGGCCCGCATCGGCTCCGATGCGAGCCATCTCCTTGAGCTCAGCCTCGGTGTGCAGCATCGCGCCGCTGCCCTGGGAGACGCGGTTGATCACCACCCCTCTGCTCTTGGCCTCGTCGAGTACGGCGGCCAATACGTCTGGGCCCTCCACCGACGGGATCTCGATTCGCACATTCGCCCCGTCCGGAAACGACTTCTGACTACTCGTCGGGAACGCTTCCACCGGTAGCCCGGCAGCAGCGAGAAGCTGGTCCGCAGTCACAAGGTCCTGCTCAAACAGCGCTTGAGTCATTCCTGCCTCCGTATCTCAAGACGCCCGGACGCGGCGGGAAGGCTGCGTCCGCAAGCGGCCAGTTCTGGGTCATGGTTATCAACTCGAGACCGTCACCTGTCACTAGAAAGGTGTCCTCGTCCTTGGCGCCCCCGGGCAAGCTCGGATTCAGCGCCAGCGCAGTGCCTTCAACAATCGGAACCGACCACCAGGGGCTGTCGGTCTGGCACGGCGCGATCTCAAACTCGCGCTGCCCGTATCCGATCGGTCCGCCCTGATAGTGACCAGCCCATGCGTTGTCGTGCCCGGCGGCGCTGTAGGCACGGTCAAGGCCGGTGTAGAGGCCACCGTAGGTGGCCCCGGGCTTGGCAGAGTCCAGCGCGCCGCGATGGATCTGGCGCACCGTCTCAAGGTCGGCGTCGAGTGCGGGGGTCGGTTCAGAGGCGACATAGCGGGTCAGGGCAACGTGCAGTCCGTGACGTCGAGCCACCAGAACCGCCATCACCACGCGCGTCGCCCGCTCGCCACGCGCCACCGGGTGGCGGAAGCGGCTGACACGCTCGTCGGCTCCGACCAGCAGCACCGGTGCGTCGGCACCGGTCGACTCGAGCTGGAAGGCGATCCTGGCGGCGACCGATGTGTCCAGATCGCCTGGTCTCCACTGCCAGAGCGCGTTCTCCACGGATGCGGCGGCATCGGCCCCCAGCGACCGCAGTTCAGCCTGCTCCACGCCGCTCAGAGGCAGCCTGGTCACTGCCAGTTCGTGCTCGAGATCGAAGCCGAAGCCGGGGTGGCCGTCAGCGGCGATACGCGTGGACGGAGCGCCCAGCGCCTGGGAGGCGGCCACCAGCAGCGCCGACGGATCCCACCAGGGGACCGACACAAGCCCGACATCCGCCGGCAGCAACTCCGCTTGGATGCGGTCGCGCTCGACGTCCGTGGTGACCACCGTCACCGAATCCATCCCGACCGCGAGCCAGACTGTGTCCTGCGCCGCGGTCCGGTCGATCAACGGGTTCATCGCACCACTCGCCCAGGCAACGGTCCCGGGCTTGGTGAGCACGACACCTGCCAGTTCGCGCTCACGAACGAGGTCCCGGATGCGCTCAACCGCGAGGCGCCGGCGCTCGTTATGCAAGTACGGGAGCGCCCCATCGTCTAAAGTGTTAGTTATTACCGCACCCGATTCTCTAATGCCGACAAGACAACCACAGCACCCCCGCCCCGTCAAGGAATCTTCTGTTAGCGTGCGGACACAGTGTTTAGGGTTCGGCTATCACGCACAAATCCATGACTAACGCGGAGAGTCTGCCCTCTCGCTACCGGGTGGGCAGCGTCGCTCGCGCCCTGCGGATCCTCGATCTGGTGGCCGAAGGCCCAAGCGAAGGGTTGACGCTCTCAGAAGTCGCGCGCAGCCTCGGTGTCTCCAAGAGCGCCACCTACGCGCTGGTGCGAACGCTCGTCGACTCGGACTTCCTGCGCACGGTCGACCCCGGGCCTCACTACCTGCTGGGCATGGCGCTTGTTCGCCTCGGCGACGACGCCACCCGCAGCGTCCCGCTGGGACAGATCTGCGAGCCGGTGCTCAACGAGATGGTCAGGGACACCGGGCTCACCTGCCGCGCCGCGGTCGTAGCCGACGGCTATCCGGTGTTCGTCGGCCGCGTCCACGGTCAGGGCGCGATCCGCTTCAACACACCCTTGGGCATCCGCGAGCTACCGCACGCAACCTCGGCCGGCAAGGCGATTCTGGCGATGCTCTCGAGCGACGCCGTCGAGCGGGTCCTGGCCGACAGCGGCATGCCCACCCGGACCAGCCGGACCATCACTGCGGCTGATGACCTGGCCAGAGACCTCGAGATGACCCGACGACGCGGTTACGCGATTGACGACGAGGAGGACGCCGAAGGCGTGTTCTGCATCGGCGCGCCGTTCTTCGATCACGGCGGCCGCGTCGCCGGGGCGCTCTCAGCCACCGGGATCAAGCTCGACCTACCCGCCCACCGCATCGAGGAGCTCGGACGCAGAGTCAGGAGCGGCGCCGATCAGGTCACGGCGCTGATCGGCGGCGTCATCCCGACCGTGGAGGAAGACCACTGATGCGCGCACTCACCGTCGCCGAACCGGGCCGGCTCGAACTTCAGCAGCGCCCGGACCTTTTGGCGACAGGAGAGCTCGCGTTGATCGCACCTCGCGTCGTCGGGGTCTGTGGCACCGACCTGGACATCATCGACGGAACCATCGACCCGGCCTTTGTCAGCTACCCGCTGGTGCTCGGCCACGAGTTCGCCGGCACCCTGCTCAGCCCCACCGCTGAGCTCGCGGCCGGAACTCGCGTCGTGGTCGAGGGAATCGTGCCGTGCGGCGTCTGCGCCGAGTGCCTGCGCGGAGACACCAACCGCTGTGCGGTCTACGACGAGTTCGGGTTCATCCGTGACGGAGCCGCCGCTGACCTGCTGCAAGCTCCCCCGCACCTGATCCACGCACTCTCTGAAAACGTCAGCTGGGAGTCCGCTGCCCTGGTCGAACCGGCCGCCGTAGTCTGGCGTGCGCTGACCCGGGCAAGGCCACAGGCAGGAGCACGAGTTCTGGTTGTGGGCGACGGCACCGTCGCGCTGCTGGCCGGGATCTTGGTGCGCCAGTTCAAGCCGGCGCAGGTCGTCATGCTCGGAGCAAGGAGCGACCAGGCTGAGCTCGCGACCAGGTTCGGCATCGACCTTTTCACCACCGATGCCGACGCGGCCGGCAGCGGCTACGACCTGGTGGTCGAGGCGGCTGGGGCTGCCGCGGCGACCGCCGCCGCGCTGGCCGCTCCAACCCGCGGCGGAGTTGTACTGCTGCTCGGCTATCCGGGCGCAGAGAAGGTCGGTCTGCCCGTCGATGACCTCGTCAACGGCGACATCACGATCATCGGCAGCTTCGCCTACACCCGCGCCGCCTGGCACGAGGTCGTGGAGCTGCTGAACTCTGGTGCGCTTGACCTGACCGGCCTCGTGACGCACCGCTTCGCGCTCTCAAGCTTCGAGGACGCCGTTGCGACGCTACGCCACAGCAGCGGAGCGCGCGGCAAGATCCTGCTGGATCTGTAGCCCGACAGACGAGGATCCGTTACTGGAGGGGGCCGGGATCCTCGCCTCTCTCGGGGTTACAGGCGCCGCCCGCGGCGGCTATAGCCGACTCCGCCGCCGGACAGCAGCAGGACTACCAGGACGATCAAAACGATCGTGAGCATGGTCTCACCTCCAAACTCTCTGTTGGTTGGCTCGCGGACTCGCGCAATTACTTCTTGTCGCGACCGGTGAGGCCGTCGGCGACCTTGTCAACGGTGTCTTTGACCTTGCCCTTGGCCTGGTCGACACGTCCCTCGTTCTTGAGGCTCTTGTCGCCAGTGAGGGCGCCAGCGGCCTCTTTCACGCGGCCCTTGGCCTTGTCTGCAGTCTTGTCACTCATAGGGTGGCTCCTTCGCTCATGGTTCAACGCTGCACCACGCAGCGTCGGGTTACTTTCCTAGAGCTGTACTGCTCGAATCGAGCCTTCCTCAAACCCCGATGGCGACTGGGACCATCGCCCAGACAAAAACCCGCTCGCGCTCAGGCTCGCGNNGCTCAGGCTCAGGCTCAGGCTCGAATGACTTCTAGCTGGATCCCAATCGCTTCTTGCGGCACGCCGGCCACGGAGACCGCCACAACTCCTACCGCTGGTCACCCTCGCCGGAATCGTTCGGTGTTGTGCTGCTGTAGGCGTATCAACCGCAAACCGCTCGCCCGGCGCTGGTATGCGGTAGGAGTTGTGCGGGTTCCCACCGCGGCGTGCTCGCAGAGGCGACAGACCAGCACCCAGCGTCTAGTTGCCACTCCCGAGCCCGGCCACAAGGTTGATCGTCGTTGCGATGATCAACGCCCCGAACATGTAGGACAGCAGCGCGTGACGCAGCGCCAGGCGGCGCATGGCCTTGGTCGTGAGGTCTGTGTCGGAGACCTGGAAGGTCATCCCGATCGTCAGCGCCAGGTACGCAAAATCCGCGTAGCACGGAGAACTGTCCTCGTTGAAGTCGACGCCCTGCGGGTCAGGCTTGCCTGAGTAGAAGAGGCTCGCGTAGCGCAGCGTGTAGACCGTGTGAACGACGCTCCACGCCGAGACGATGCTGGCGATGCCCATCCCGACCAGCAGGCCTTTGTCGAGACCGTTCTCCTGGCTCGCCCGTACCAGCACGAGGCCGACGGCGATCAGGCTGATGATGCTGCCGCCGAGCAAGAGCAGATCTGTGTTAGCCCGGCTCGGCGCCTCGCGGGTCGCGTGGCTTGCGGTCTTGGCGGCGTCGAGCTGCCAGAGCGATCGCCAGGTCCAGCCGAGTAGCACGAACGAGGTGACGTCCCAGGCGGCCAGCGGGATCAGCCACCAAGGGCCAACCACCCCGACGATGATCGCTGCGAGAGCGCCCGCGCTCGCGCAGACGAGCACGCGGCTAACCGGCGAAGGCTCTCCGGTTAGCCGTTGCTTCATGCCCTCAGCCTAGAGCGCCGGAGCCTTCCGGCGAACCAGCGCACGTGCCGACGCCTCAATGATGGTGGCAATCATGGCTCGTCGACCTTGGCACGTCAAGCGTCGGGTTGCGGCCGAAGAACCCGGAGGGCTTGAGCTCGAAGCCGCAGTGCTCAACCGGCATCACCGGCCAGTCCTCGGGTCGCGGGAAGTGGGTCGGGCCGAAGGTGTGCCAGAGCACGATGTCGGTGCCGTCGACGTCGCGGTCCGCGGCCACGAAGGCCGGCAGGCCCGCCCCACCTGGATGCTGGTTTACGAAATCACCGGCCGAGTAGCGCTCAGCCGGGTCATAGCGGGTGACCCACAGCTGCCGCGTGGCGAAGCCGGCACGCTGCGCCAGCGGGCTCTCTGGATCGGCGATCAGCGTCGGCGCCGGCTGCGGGTGCAGCGTCCAGGCGACCGGCTCGTCGAAGCGGTTGCGCTTCTTGGTGTTGATCACGCGCCAGACGCGGCCGCGGTTCGTATCAGCGAGCCTTGCACCCTCGGACTCACGCGTGACACGCGTGATGCTGCGGGTGATCGCGTTGCCGCGAGGGTTCTCAGGACCGATCGGAAGCCCGTGCACGTCGATCTCCTCAACGGCGTTCTCAAGCCCGTCGACCATCATGTCGAGCCGCGCGCTGAAGAGGTGCTGATGGCCGGGGGCACCGAGTCCCGGGGCGACCTCGGTCGCGTACGGGTACTCCTTGCCGCGGTAGGCGGAGGTGAAGAGGATCCCGGTCAGCTTGATCTCAAGCTCGATCTTGCCGTCGAGATAGAAGTACCAGTAGAAGCCGTAGTCGTAGTTGCCGATCGTGGCGAAGCAAGAGATCACCAGGCGGCGCTGGCGGCGGGTCTCAATCGACCCGCTGAACATGTCGGTGTGCTTCCAGAGCACGCCGTGGTCCTCCTCGTGGATGCAGATCGCGTTCTTGACCTGCGTCGTAACGCCGTCGTCGCCGGGGATCGTGGCATCCAGATACGTGATCTCGCCGAGGCAGTCACAGCCGAGTTCCAGCGAGTTGACGAACTTGCCGAAGAGGTACTCACCGGTGTCGAAGTAGTTCTGCCAGTAGCGGAACGGACCGGGATCCCCGTACGGCACGACCATCTCCGGGACCGACGCGCGGTAGATCACCGGGCGGCGCTCGCCGTCATCGTCGAGGCTTATCTGGTGAAGCGTGAGTCCCTCGCGCTGGTCAAAGCCGATCCGCAGCGACCAGTTCTCCCATTCGAGCGCGTAGCCGTCGAGCGTGAAGCTCACACCCTCGGGCTGGGTGATCTCGATCGGGCGCAACGATGTGCGCTCAGGCCCGCGAACCTCGGGATCGTTGTAGTCACCTGATTCGGCGGGGATCGGCATGTCGAGCTCGTCGATCAGCTTCAGCACTCGACCCTCGACCAGATCCACGTAGGCGGCGATGCCGTCTACGGGGTGCGCCCAGGCCAGGTCCTCGGGCGACTCGTGCACAAACGCGAGCACGCGCACGATCCGCCGGCCGGACTCGCCCTCAAGCTCGTAGTTGCCCGAGGTCAGCGGGCAGGCGCGGATCTTGCTGATGTCGGTCAGGCCCCGCCGCGCCATCGCCGCTCTCCAGCCCTCGTCGGCGTGCACGATCTGCTCGGCGCGCTCAAACTCGATGTTGAGGATCGGGAACTGCCCCTCGGTTACGGGATCGACGTTGCGGCTGTGAACCACGCTCTCGCCCGTCACCGATACGACCGCGTCGGTCAGCGCGCCGCTGACGATGTCCACGAGCAGCGCCCGCAGCCGCCGCTCGACCGGCGAGCCCGGCTGGTGCGCGAGCACCTCCGCCTTCGGCGGCTCCTCGAGTCCGTAGTAGCTGAAGCGGGCGGTCGGCGTCAGCACACCGGCGCGCTCAAGGATCTGGCGGCCCGCTTCAAATTCAGCGGGCGTGGCCGGATCCAGCGGATGGACGACGCCGGTGGCGCTCGCCTGTGTGCCGTTAGTTGTCGCGGTCATGCTGTCTGGGCCTCCAGCTCTGAGGGGGAGAGACCTGACGGCCTCAGTAGGGATAGTGAACAGGACCGGGTGCGACCGTCAGCCAGCGCAGCTCGGTGAACTCGGAAAGGTTGGTGTCGCCGCCCGAGCGGCCGCCGAGGCCGGAGCTACCGAAACCGCCGAATGGCGCGAGCGCCTCGTCCTGCGGGGTTGCGTCGTTGACGTGCACCATGCCCGACCGCAGTTGCCTGGCGACGCTGATGCCGCGGTCGTTGCTCGCGCTCAGCACCGAGCAGACGAGGCCGTACTCACTGTCGTTGGCGACGGTCACCGCCTGCTCGTCATCGTCGACCACGAGGATCGGGGCGATCGGCGCGAAGATCTCCTCACGCCAGAGCGCCATCTCCGGCGTGACGTCGACGACCACCGTCGGCGCGAAGAACGGCGGCTTGTTCTCGCCGTGCGTGACGATCCTCGCCCCAGCCGCGACCGCGTCCGCCAGCAGTTTGCTTGCACGCTCGTACTGGACGCTGTTGATCATCGGCCCGAGCCCGACCTCCTCGGTGACCGTGTTACCGAGCGTGATCACGTCGGCGCGCTTGGCGAGCGCCTCGACGTAGCCGTCGGCTACCGCCCGGGCGACGATGTGGCGGCCGGCGGTGATGCAGGTCTGGCCCTGATAGTGAAAGCTCGACCAGGCGCCGATCATCGACGCCTGCTCCAGATCGGCGTCGTCCAGCACCAGCACGGCGTTGTTGCCGCCGAGCTCGAGCGAGACCTTCTTCAGTAGCCCGCCGGCGGTCTTGGCGATCGCGCGGCCGACCTTGGTCGAGCCGGTGAAGTGGACCATCGAGATGTCGGGATGCTCGACGATCCGCTCACCTACCTCGATGTCCCCCGGTACTACCTGGAAGAGCCCGGCGGGCACTCCGGCAGCTGCAAAAGCTTCGGCGATCGCGATGCCGCCACTCAGCGGCGTCTCCGGCGACGGCTTCAGCACGACCGCGTTACCGAGCGCGAGCGCCGGTGCGATCACCCGCATGCCGAGCACCAGCGGGAAGTTCCAGGGCGTGATCACGCCGACGACGCCGACCGGCACCCGCTCTGAGAGCGACAGGCGGCCGGCATGCGAAGACTGCAAGAGCTCGCCGGCGGGCCGCGCCGCGAGCGCGGCCGCCTCGATCAGCTCGCTCTGCGCGGCGCCGATCTCGTAGTCAGCCTTGCCGCCGATGCTGCCGGTCTCGCGCATGATCAGCTCACGCAGCTCCCCGGCCCGCGCGCCAAGCTCCGCCGCGACGGCGCGCAGCACGCTCGCACGCTCTGCGTATGAGGCCTGCGCCCACTGCCGCTGCGCGACTAGCGCACCTTCCACGGCGTGGTCAACGTCCTGTGCGGTGGCGAGCCCGACGCTTGCGAAAACCTCGCCCGTCGCCTTGTCGCGTACGTCGATCACGCCCCCGTCTGCCGGCTCGCTGAACTCGCCGTCAATGAACAGTGTGGGGTTCTGCTCCAATGTCGCCACTACAACCTCCGATTGCCGGGAAAGCGCTTTCCGCAACGCTAGCGAAGGCCGCCCTAGGATGCAACCGAACCGGCCGCCAGGGCCGTGCTCTCCCGCAGGATCACCTCACCGGGAACCGGCAACAGCCGCGGCGCCTCGTCGCGCTGTTGATCGAGCGCCAGCCGCCCCGCCATCTCCCCCATCGCCTCAAGCGGCAGTCTGACCGTGGTCAGCCGCGGCCAGACGTCACGCAAGGTGACGATGTCGTCGAAGCCGGCCACGGCGACGTCACCGGGCACGTCGAGCCCGGCCGTGCGTAGACGCGCGAGCGCGCCGACCGCCATCACATCGTTGACCGCAAACACGCAGCGCGGCAGCGGCGCGCTGCGAGAGAGCAGCGTGCTGACCGCCTCATAGCCGCCGTCGCGGTTGAACTGGCCGCTGATCACGTCGTCGCTGTGAAGCTCGATCCCCGCCGCTTCGAGGCCGGCGCGGAAGCCGCGCAGGCGGTCGCGGGCGGTGTGCAGGTGCGGCGGCCCCGCGAGCACGGCGAAGCTGCGGTGCCCGGCCGCCGCCAGCGCGACGCCAAGCGCCCTGGCGCCGGCCTCGTTCTCGGGCGCGACCGTGTCGATCCCAGGCAGCGGCTGGCCGATGCAGACGGCGCGCCCGCCGCCTCGCTGGAAGGCCTCGAGCTCGTCGCAGAGCGCCTGATGGCCGTCGCGGTCGTCGCTGCGACTGCCCGCGACGACCACAGCCCGTGCCCGCATCGAGCGCATCATCGCCACGTAGGCGAGCTCGCGGCGGGCGTCGCCGAAGGCGTTGCCGATCGAGACCACCGCCGCATGCTGATCGGCGCGCTGCACGACCGCGGTGGCGATCGTCGAGAAGTACGGGTCGGAGATGTCATGGACCAGCACCCCGACGATGTCGCTGTATCCGGTCGCGACCGTGCGAGCCGGCAGGTTCGCGCTGTAGCCGAGATCGGCCGCGGCGCGCGTGACCCGCTCGATCAGCTCGTCGTTGACGCGCCGTGAGCCGTTGCCCAAAACGCGCGAGGCGGTCGCCAGCGAGACGCCGGCGCGGTCGGCGATGTCCTGCAGGTTGACGGCCCGGGAGCTCTGGTCACGATCGGAGGGCCGGCGGGTCACGCCGTGAGCATAGAGTCGCAAGCACCCCGCGCGGAAGCCCTTGACCGGCGCCCGCCGTCACGACTAAGCTTTGGGAAAGCGCTTTCCAAGACTAGGCGCATGTTGCGAGTGGACCTCGCCGATCACAACCACGAGGGGGAGTCGAACATGTCGCAGACCGTCATCAAGGTCGCGCTCAACGGCGTCACTGGACGCATGGGCTACCGCCAGCATCTGGTCCGCTCGATCCTCGCGATCCGCGAGCAGGGCGGCGTCACGCTGGCCGACGGGACCCGACTGGTGCCCGAGCCGGTGCTGGTCGGACGCAACGCAGACCGCGTCGAGGCGATCGCGAAGCGTCATGGGATCGAGCATTGGAGCACCGACCTGGACAGTGTGCTGGCCGATCCGGAGATCGAGATCTACTTCGACTCGCAGGTCACCAGCGCCCGCGAGACTGCGCTGACCCAGGCGATCGCCGCCGGCAAGCACATCTACACCGAGAAGCCGACCGCTGATGGCCTCGACGCGGCCTTGGGTCTGGCGCAGGCGGCCGCCAGCGCCGGCGTGATCAACGGCGTCGTCCAGGACAAGCTCTTCCTGCCGGGGATCGTAAAGCTGCGCCGCCTGATCAAGACCGGCTTCTTCGGCCGGATCCTCTCGGTCCGGCTTGAGTTCGGCTACTGGGTCTTCGACGGCGAGCACATCCCGGCGCAGCGCCCCTCCTGGAACTACCGCGCGCAGGACGGTGGCGGCATCACGCTCGACATGCTGCCGCACTGGCGATACCTGCTGGAGGACCTGTTCGGCCCCGTCTCAGCTCTGTACGCGCGTCAGGCGACGCACATGCCGGTGCGCTGGGATGAGAACGACAAGCGCTACGACGCGACCGCCGACGACAGCTGTTACGCGATCGTCGAACTCGCCAGCGGCGTGGTCGCATCGCTGAACTCGTCGTGGTCGGTGCGCGTCAACCGCCGCGAGCTGCTCGAGCTCCAGGTCGACGGCACCAACGGCAGCGCCGTCGCGGGGCTGCGCGAGTGCTCGGTGCAGCCGGCGGCGGTCACGCCGATGCCGGTCTGGAACCCCGACCTGCCCGACGCCAACCACTACCTCACGCAGTGGTCAGATGTGCCTGAGATCGGGGTCGTCGACAACGCCTTCAAGACGCAATGGGAGTCGTTCCTAGTGCACGTCGGTGAGCGACGTCAGTTCCACTGGGACCTGATGGAGGGTGCTAAGGGCGTCCAGCTCGCGGAGCTCGCGCAGGAGTCGTCGGCGAACGGGCATCGCGTGCTTGTACCCGAGCTCGTCGTCCCGGAGTTCGAGGCGGTCAGATGAGCGCGACGCTGACGCTGCCGGGCCGCACACAGCCGCTCACGCTCGAGCCTCCCCCCTGGCCGGCCGCGCATCGGCCGGCCAGCTCTCGCCGGGCCTACGCCGCCGCCCATGTAGCCGCAAGCGCCGGTGGTGAGATCGACTGGGAGTCGACGCTCGGCTTCCGTGAGTACCTCTGGTCACATGGCTTCGGCATCGCCGAGGCGATGGACACCGCCCAGCGCGGCATGGGGCTGAGCTGGGAGCAGGCACGAGAGCTGATCCAGCGCACCGCCGCGCGGGCGGCGCAGACCGGCGGTTTGCTGGCCTGCGGTGCCGGCACCGACCAGCTTTCAGATGGCGCCAGTCTGGCCCAGGTCAGCGCCGCCTATGAGGAGCAGATCACTGCCGTTGAGGACGCCGGCGCCAACGTCGTGCTGATGGCGAGCCGCGCGCTGGTCGCGGTGGCGCGCTCAGCCGACGACTTCCGCGACGTCTACGGGCATCTGCTCAGCGGCGTCAAGCGTCCCGTGATCCTCCATTGGCTCGGCGAGATGTTCGACCCGGCGCTGGCCGGTTACTGGGGCGCCGATAGCTTCGAGCAGGCCGCCGCGACCGTGCTTGAGATCATCACGCGGGCCGGTTCGATGGTCGACGGCATCAAGCTGTCGGTACTCGACGCCGACAAAGAGGTTTGGCTGCGGCGCCGGCTGCCGGCCGGGGTGCGCATGTACACCGGCGACGACTTCGGCTACGCCGGGCTGATCGAGGGCGACGAGCACGGTCACAGCGACGCGCTGCTGGGCGCGCTGGCGGCGATCACGGCCCCTGCTGCGGAGGCGCTGGCGGCGCTCGACGCCGGTGATCACGCCCGCTACCGGGCGATCATCGAGCCGACCGTGCCGCTCTCACGCACGTTGTTTGAGGCCCCTACTTATCAGTACAAGGCGGGCATCGCCTTTATCGCCTGGCTCAACGGCCTGCAGCCTGAGTTCGCGATGGTCGACGGCTTCGAGCGGCGGCGCTCCGACGAGCATCTGATCAGGGTCTTCGAGCTCGCCGCTGCGGCCGGGGCGCTGATCGAGCCCGAGCTCGCGATCGAGCGCATGACGTTGCACCTGCGGATCGCGGCGGCGGCATGACCGTTGGGCTCGAGCGGCTGTCGCTCAACACCGCGACGGTCAAACACCTGAATCTGCGTGACAGTGTCGCGCTCTGCCAGCGCCACGAGATCCGCGGTATCGGGCTCTGGCGTGAGCAGATCCAGGAAATCGGGAACGAGGCCGCAGCGGCGATCGTGCGCGACTCGGGGCTGCGGGTCTCGAGCGTCTGCCGCTCGGGTTTCTTCACCGTCGCCCCAAATGACTGGGTGTCAATGCTCGACGACAACCGCGCGGCGATCGAGGAGACCGCCGCGGTCGGTGCCGACACGCTCGTCCTGGTCAGCGGCGGGCTGGTCCCCGGCAGCAAGAGCCTGCCGCACGCCCGTGAGCTGATCGCCGACGCGATAAGTGAGCTGGTGCCGGTTGCCGCGGCGGCGGGCGTGAAGCTCGCGATCGAGTCGCTGCACCCGATGTTCTGCGCTGACCGCTGCACGGTCTCGCGGCTCGGACAGGCCCTGGACCTCGCGCGGCGGTTCCCGCCCGACAGGGTCGGCGTCGTCGTCGACGCTTACCACGTCTGGTGGGACGACACCGTGCTTGAGGAGATAGCGCGGGCGGGCGAGCGGATCTTCAGCTACCAGGTCTGCGACTGGATCCTGCCGCTGCCCGCCGATGTGCTGCTCGGCCGCGGCCACGTCGGTGACGGCCACATCGACTTCCGCCCGCTCACGCAGGCGGTCGAAGCGACCGGCTACGACGGCATGATCGAGGTCGAGATCTTCAATGAGTCGATCTGGGCGGCGGCGCCCGATGAGACCGCACGCACGGTCCGCGAGCGCTTCACCACGCACATCTTCAGTTAGGCGACTAGGACCACCACTTGCCCTCGCGGGCGGCGCTGGTACGGCCGGTGGTGTCGAGGTCGTCGAGTTTCGCCATGTCGCTGTCGGACAGGGCGAAGTCAAAGAGCGCGGAGTTCTCGATGATGCGCTCCTTGTGGGTTGACTTCGGAAGTACCGGGATCTCGCGCTGCGCACACCACCGCAACAGCACCTGGGCGGGTGTACGTCCTGAAGCTTTGGCGATGGTCTCGACGGTCGGATCGTCCAGGTGCCGGCCGGTGCCGAGCGAGCTGTACGACTCGAGCGAGACGCCGAGGCGCTCGCAGCCTTCAAGTAGTCCCTGACGAAACTCGAAGGGACTGAACTGAACCTGGTTGATCACCGGCGGGGTGCTGGTGCTAACCGCAAGCGTCTGCTCGAGCTCACTCAGGCTGAAGTTGGAGACGCCGATCGAACGGGCATGCTCGAGTTCCCGGGCGCGCTCCATGCCCGGCCAAGCCCAGGTGGGCCCGCCTTGCGGCCAGTGGATGATGTAGAGGTCGACATAGTCGATCCCGAGGCGCCGCAGGCTGGCCTCTATCTCAGCGACCGGATCCTTCTTGCCGGGGTAGAACTTGGTGGTGACGAAGATCTGCTCGCGCGCGATCCCGCTTTCCCGCAGCGCCCGACCGACGCTCTCCTCGTTGCCGTATGCCTGTGCGGTATCGATGTGGCGATAACCGGCCTCAAGCGCCGCGCGCACGGCCGCCGCGCACTCCGTGCCGTCAGGCACCTGCCACACACCGAAGCCGAGCAGCGGAATCTCATTCCCATCGGCAAGCTTCCGTGTGGGTACCTCACTAGTCATGCCGCCACTCGTCATCTGGTTCATCTCCTGGTTCGGGCGCGGCCTTAGCGAACGGCGCCTACTTGAGACGCTACTAGGCGAAGCTCACGGGTTCGCGAGGGTCTCCAGGCGCGCAAGGCTCTCCAGGGTGAGCGCGCAGGCACGCGCGACCTCCGCGCCCTTCTGCTCGAAGTGAGTAGCGAAAAACTCCTCGTGCACGTCGTGGTTGTGGAAGTGATGCGGGGTCAGAACCATCGAGAGCACAGGGACGTCGGTCTCGAGCTGTACCTGCATCAGCCCGCTGACAACCGCCTCGGCCACGAACTCATGACGGTAAATCCCGCCATCCACAACCAGAGCCGCGGCGACCAGTGCCGAATATCGACCGGTCTTCGCCAGCCGGCGGATGTGGAGCGGAAGCTCGAAGGCACCGGGAACACGGACTACGTCCACCTGGTCGGAAGCGAGGCCAAGGCCATCAAGCGCGCCGAGGAAGGCCGCTTGCCCGCGGTCAAGGATCTCGTCGTGCCATGACGCCTGTACATAGGCAATCCGGTTGCTCGGCTGATTCATCCTGCTCCTCCTCCGTTAGCGGGCCGCGGAGTNNGTGGGTGGGGGTTGGATGTAGGGTTCTGCTTGCGGTTCGGGAGGGAGCAGGGTTCGCGTAAGCCAGGCGGACACGGCTCTCGAAGGCGACCGACGACGCTTTTTTCCGTGCGCAGGCTACGCGCGAGACAGGCACGGTCGTCGCCCCCGGACCGCGTTTTTGTTTCTGCACCCGCAGAAACCCTTTTCTCGGGCGGTGTTGTGTCGTTGGATGTTGGTTGCCGACGGTTCACGTCTTGTTGATCTCACGTCCGGTGTCGCGGCTACGGTGGTGATGCGGTCCTTTGGGGCCGTCGACGTGGCGTTGGGTGCCTGCCCACGCGTGGTCGCGCGACCGGGGCGCATCCTGGGAGCAGGCGCTGAGGACTGACCCCGGGATCACCCCAGCTAGCCCGCCCGCTCCCCACCACACAGCCGCACTACCCGAACGCCAGCGGTGCACCGGACGGACCGGCGTGGCGGTCATCTCCCGATGACCGACGGGAAGCGGCTAGGCCGCCACGCTCGGTTCTGAATCGCGGCGGCTGCGGAGTCGAAAGATCAGATAGACAACGACCGCGACGTTCACAAGCAACGCGCCGATTTTGAGAGGGCTCGCCTTGCTCGTGAGCTCCCAGATCTCGGGGATGAACAGCAGCGATGTAGCCAAGACGGTCAAGTACTCGGCCCACCGCCGGCGCCTCCAGAGCCCGTATCCCTCGGCAGCCTCGAGGGCACCGTAAGCAAGCGCGATGATCCCGTACACGGCGAAACGGTCCGGGCTAATCGCATGCAGCTTGTGGATGATCTTTTCGATGCCGTTGCTGTTCGGGTTCAGGCCGAGGTCGCGGGAGAACTTGACGACCGTCTTTCCCCAGTCGTGATGGGGGTTGGCGATCAGTGCGATCCCCACGAGGACCAGCACGATCGCCCGCAGCGTCCGCTCGGCGGCAATCCAGGGCAGCAATCGATCGCTACCTGTGCGCTTCTCCTGCGGCTTCGGCTTGGCTGTTACGTGCGCCGCATGGCCGTCATCGCTCGCGGATCGGTCCGACACTGGGCGCAGCCTACCGCGCTCCGGCTGTGCGGTTTCGTAGGCAACGCGACCGACCTAGGACATCAGCGCTATGGCACTTGACATTTCAGCTGGCACCTTAGTAAGGTCAGTTACGTAAGTAAGTATTCGGGGACGCCTGCGGCGTCTGCTTGTGAGGAGAGGGATGGGACAGAAAACGCTCAGCGATAGAGAGGTTCGTGCACGCCCTGCGCGCGAACCCGCGGCTGCCGCCCATGGCGCGGCCAGCGACGGCACGCCACTACGGCGTGGTTCTCGTGAGCTCCTGCGCGACCTCAATAGCAGCCTGCTTATCGAGATGGTTCGTGAATCACGTCCGATCTCCCGCGCCCAACTGGCGCGCCAGAGCGGCCTCAGCGCCCCGACCGTATCTACGATCGTCGGGCGTTTGATCGAGCGTGGGATCCTGGTCGAGGTGGCGATTGCGCCCGCCAACGGCGGACGCCCCCCGGTGCTGCTCGACATCAACTCCACAGGTGGTTATGTCGTCGGCATCAAGCTGCGTGGCGACGGTCTGACGACCGTCGTCTGCGATCTCGACGCACACGTGGTCGCGACCTCCGAGTCGTCGGTCTCGCTGGTCAATGACCCGGCCGCGGCACTCCAGGCGATTAGTACGGCAACGCGTGACGCCCTGCGTCGCGCCGGCGTTCCTCGCAGCAAGGTACTGGGCGTCGGGATCGGGCTTTCCGGTGTGATCGACTCAGAGGCCGGCGTCTGCCGCTTCTCCCACCTACTTCGGTGGCGCGATGTGGAGCTCGTCAAGCCACTACGACGCAGTCTGCGGCTGCCCGTCTGGATCGATCACGACATGAACTGCCTGGCGATCGCGGAGAAGTGGGCGGGCGACGCGCTTGCCTACAGAGATTTTGTGACCCTCAGCGTCGGCCGCGGTATCGGCCTCGGCATCGTGATCGATCGGTCCCCCTATCGTGGCGCCACAGGTAGCAGTGGCGAGCTCGGCCACATGATCGTCGAGCCCGGCGGGCCTGCTTGCGAGTGTGGCCGCTTTGGATGCCTTGAGGCACTGGTCGGCGAGGACGCCATACGGCGTCGGGTCGGAGAGCGTCACGGCCGTGAGATCACGCGCGACGAGCTGATCGAACTTGCCGGCCAGGAGGACGAGGTCACGATCGAGGTGCTCGAGGCCGCCGGCCGCAAGCTCGGACTGGCAGTCGCGAACATGCTGACGCTGCTCAACCCTGAAGCGCTGATCATCTGTGGCGAGGGCACGGACCTCGGGGCTCCGTACCTCGACCCGGTGGTCACCGCCGTCCGTGAACAGACATTTGCCGACCAGGGACGCCAGGTCGCGGTGAAGATCCAGAGCTGGGGAGACGAGGCCTGGGCCGTGGGCGCCGCGACATTGGTGCTACGCGAATCGTTCAGCCTGCCCGCTCCCGACGACGCCGGCAGCGCAATCTGGCATCGACCGGAGACCCCCCTACCGCCGGTGCGCGCATGACTGTCATCCGGAACGATAAGCAGCCGGGCAACAGCGATCTGATGCGCGCCAGCGTCGAATCGATCCTTCGCCACCAGGAGCCGAACGGGGCGATCATCGCATCGCGCGACTTCGTCACCTATCACTACTGCTGGCTGCGCGACGGTTCATTCATCGCTTTTGCAATGGACCGCGCTGGTGAACATGAGGCCGCGCGGCGCTTTCACGACTGGGTCAGCGGCGCGATTGCCGGAATCGCCGAGTTGATCGAGGACTCGATCAATCGTGTTCGCGGCGGCGTGCCGCTCGATCTCACCCATATGCCTCCGGCGCGCTTTGCCCTTGACGGCTCGACGGTCACTGATGACTGGCCGAACTTCCAGATCGACGGATATGGAACTTGGTTGTGGGCGCTTGCTCACCACCTGCAGGTAACCGGCGCCGACAGCGTCCCAGAGCAGCTCTGGGAGTCCGTGGACCGCGTTGCGCGATACGTCGACGCCCTCGCGCTGACGAGCTGCTTCGACGTTTGGGAGGAGAGCGGCACTGCACGTCATGGCTCAACGCTCGCTTGCGTCTACGGCGGGCTCGTGGCCGCAGCGAGCCTGTTGAATCGGCCCGAGTTGCGCGAGCGGGCGGACGCTGTAAGAGCGTCTGCGAGCGAGAGCACCAAGCGATTCGGGCGGTTCGTGAAGTCGACTGAATCCGATGCCGTCGACTCGAGCCTGCTCTGGCTCTCGACCCCGTTTGGCGTTACCACGGCGGATGACCCCTGCTTTGTAGAGACGGTCCGCACGATCGAGCAGCAGCTCACCTTCGAGGGCGGTCTGCGCCGCTACCCCCAGGACATCTATTACGGCGGCGGGTCCTGGCCCGTGCTGACCGCGTCACTTGGCTGGCACTACGCCGCCGCCGGGGATACCGCCGCTGCGCTCAGGTGTCTCGCGTGGGTCACCGATCACTTCGACCAGGCCGGTCGACTCGCAGAGCAGTTCGCTGGCGAGCGGCGCGATCCAGAGAACTACGCGGCATGGGTAGGGCGCTGGGGAATGCCCGCAGCCGACCTCACCTGGTCGCACGCGATGCATGTCGTGCTCTGCACCGAGTTGGAGGCCCAGGAGCGTCTGTCAGCGGAACCCATTCCATGACAGGCGGGGCCGACAAGAAGTACCCGAGCGCAGGGGGTTGGGCAACAACCATCACCCCCTGCGCCTGGGCGAACATCAATGAGGGAGGTTAACAGTGCAACCCGCAAAATCGCGTTTGCGGACGCGTATTAAACCCGCCGGACGGTTCGCCGTCGCGGCCGCGGTGGTATTGGCCGGCTCGGTTGCCGGTATCACAGGGATCGCAGCCAGCTCCGCCTCGGCGAAGACGGCGAAGCCGATCACGCTCCAGTTCTGGAGCACATACGACCTGAAGGACAAGGAAGAGTCGACGTTTGTGAACGTCGTCATCAAGAAGTTCGAGCAGGAGAACCCAGGGATCAAAGTCGATGCCTCGGTCTATCTTTACGCCGACTTGCTGCCGAAGTTCCTTGCCGCATCAGCAGCGGGCGACCCGCCCGACCTGATGCGATCGGACATCCAGTGGGTTCCGCAACTGGCGTCAGAGGGAGTGATCAAGAACGTCGGAAGCGTTCCGGGGTTCTCGGCGATCGAGGCCGCGACGCTGCCCGGCCCACTCGCCACGACCCGCGTTGCAACGGGCGAAGCCCCTGGCTACTACGCGTTCCCGGATGACACGAACACCCAGGCGCTGTTCTGGAACAAGGCACTTTTCGCCGCGGCCGGCATCAGCGGTCCCCCGAAGACACTCAGCCAGATGTATGCCGATGCGGCGACATTGACCAACGCCTCCAAGCAGCAGTACGGACTTGGTGTCGACGGGACCGACATGTGGAACATGGCTCCGTACATCTGGAGCGCCGGCGGTGGTTTCACCAATGCCAAGTACAACTCGGCGACGGGCGTCATGAACAGCTCCAAGACGGTCGGCGCGGTCACCTCACTGGTCAATCTGCTCAAGGCTGGTGACATCGGGAGCGACTTTGAGGGCGGCGCCAGCGCCGTCTCCGGCGAGGAGGGCTTCCCAAAGGGCGAGTACGCGATGTACATCGATGGTCCCTGGGCCGTCGACACCTACAAGGCCGACAATCCGATGCCGGCTTACGGGATCGCACCCTTCCCGAAGGGCCCAGGCGGATCGGTCTCAACCGTGGGTGGCGAGGACATCGTCGTCGCCAGCGGCGGGCATCACATCACCGCCGCGGAGAAGTTCGCGGAGTTCCTGGATTCGCCCTTCGCGCAGGAGGCGATGGCAGCCCAGGGTGACATGTCCACTGAGACATCGGATGCTGCGGCCGAGGTCAAGACGACGCCTTATTTGAAGGTGTTTGCACAACAACTCGAGACCGCGAAGGTCCGTGCTGTAAGCGCGGGCTACAGCCAGATGGACAGTGACTGGTCCACAGAGATGGGCGCGATCCTCGCCGGCAAGGTCACCGTCAGCGCCGGCCTGAACACGGCAGCAGCACAGGCCAACGGTGCTCTACGGGGCATCACCCCCTAACAAGACCGGACGTTGACCAGCACGGCCAACATCACCCGGCGCCCGGTGGATAAGCCATCGGGCGCCGGCTTCCGGCGCGCTCGCCAGCGCGCCGGAAATCTGCTGACCCCGTACGCGCTCTTGATCCCTGCGGCAGCGATGTTCGCGGTGTTCATCATCTATCCGCTGTACCGCCAGTTCAACATCAGCTTCTACGACTGGCACATATTCCCGGGCGCCAGCAATCCAGGCGTCGGCTTGACGAACTTTCGCGCGATGTTCAAGGACCCAGCCGTCCGCACAGCCGCCGTCAACACGCTGCTGTTCGTGGTCATCACTGTCCCGATCCAGATCGTGCTCGGCCTGGCGGCGGCGGCAATCCTGACCGACCGGTTACCCGGACGCGGGCTGCTGCGGGGGTTGATCTTTATTCCCGTAGTCACGTCATGGGTCGTCGTGGCTTACATATTTGCCTACATCTTTGCCGAGCAGGGCGGTCTCGCGAACGCGTTCCTCTCGCTGTTCGCGAGCCACCC
Source organism: Solirubrobacterales bacterium (assembly GCA_003137075.1). GTDB lineage: Bacteria > Actinomycetota > Thermoleophilia > Solirubrobacterales > Solirubrobacteraceae > Palsa-465. The sequence goes on along the minus strand of PLES01000050.1, from coordinate 5,420 downwards.
TGTGCACACCGATTGGCTCGCCCACCGCTGGACCGGTGAGGCGGTCATCTGGATCGTCAGCATCTGGAAGGGCATCGGCTGGTCGTTCATCATGTTCCTCGCAGCGCTTGACGGCGTGCCCCGGACCCTGCTCGAAGCATCACGCGTTGACGGCGCGCGCGAGGGAAGCGTCTGGCGCCACGTGGTGCTGCCGAGCATCAGGCCGACGATGGCCTTCGTGCTGGTGCTGCTTCTGATAGGCGCGAGCCAGGTCTGGATTCAGGTCTTCCTGCTGACCGGCGGGGGACCGTACGGCTCAACTCAGGTACTGCTTGGCGTTGCTTATCAGCAGGCGTTCAGCTTCTTCAATTTCAGCTACGCCGGGGCGATCGCCTCGGTGATGGCTCTGGTGGTGCTCGTGTTCAGCATCGTCCAGATCCGCCTGCTTCGTCGCGGACAGGTCAGGTGAGTCGGTTGCAGCTGGGAGCCGAGCCCACCACGGCGCGCGCCAGCAAGCGCGCGCGCCGACGCGAGGAGAACTCACACGAGCCCGGCCTGTTCGGCGTACGGACCTGGACGAAGACCCGCCTGGCGTTGGCTTGCGTGTTCGCGGTCGTGGCGGTGTTCCCGCTGCTGTACATGGTTTCGCTGTCCTTCCAGCCGACGGACGACATCTTCACAACCCACCCCACGCTGATTCCCTCGCACCCGACGACGCTGAACTACGTCCAGGCATGGACCGAGAACGACTTCAGCCGCTTCTTCTTCAACAGCATGGGAGTCGCGCTTCTGACCGTCGTGCTCACGGTCGTGCTCGCATCGCTGGCGGCGTTCGCGTTCGCGCGCTACCGGTTCCCATGCAAGGAACTGATCTTCTACCTCTTCCTCGCGGCCCTGGCGGTTCCGAGTGTCGATCTGATCATCCCTCAGTACATCCTGATGGCACGACTCCACCTGACCAACTCGCTACCTGGACTGTCACTGATCTACACCAGTGAGAACCTGCCGTTCTCGATCTTCCTGTTGCGCGGATTCTTCGAGGCAATACCGAAGGAACTCGAGGAGTCGTTCCGGCTAGAGGGCGCCCGAACGTTGCGCGTATTGACCCGCCTGATCGCACCGCTCTCGGCACCGGCACTTGCGGTTGTGGCGGTTTTCACCTTCAACTTCGCCTGGGAAGAGTTTGTCGTCGCGTCGACCCTGATCGACAAGTCCACACGGCTCACGTTGCCGATCGGGCTCAACTCCTTCATCGGTGAGCACACAACGTCGTGGGGCCCACTATTCGCCGGGTCGATGTTCGCCACCGTTCCGAGCATCCTCGTCTACGTCGTTTCACAGCGCTGGTTCAGGCGCGGCGTCTCTGTCGGGGGGATCCGGTGACCGCTCAGCTTGCTGGGGTCCGATGCGCTTACCTGACCGGCGAGCCGATTCGCTTTGAATGGCTTGGAGGCGAAGTCGCAGTTGCGCTCGTGCGCACCGCCTTCGGGCACGAGTACCCAGGGCAGCTACTGAACGGTGAGGCGCTGATCACAGGCGTGCCGGCAGGCACGCACGCGCTCGAACTGCGCTCAGCCGGCGGGGATTTGCTGGTCGAGGAGCTGGTAAGCGTTCGCGACGCCGCGGGCGATGACCCGATCCTTGCGTTCGCGACCTCTTTCGACAATGCCACCGTGCCCCTGAGCCTGCGCTGGCTTGAACGCCTGCGCTGCACAGTGGTTCAGATCTACGACTGGATGGAGACATACTCGTCGCCACTCGGGCGGGCGGACGTCTACCACGACCGAATCGGCCGCACGATCGACCGCCACGCCCTGATCGACTTGATTGAGGGTCTGAAGGGGTTCGGCGCCGTCCCGCAGGCGTATGCGCCCGTTGTCGCCGCTGACCCTGGCGAGACGCCTGACCTGCGCCTCTACCGAAATGACGGCGCTGTCGAATCACTTGGAGACCTGCTCGACATCATGGACCCTGGCGCGCCGGGCTGGCATGAGCATTGGCTGCACCAGTACGGCGCCGCCGCTGACGAGCTCGGCTTCGGTGGCTTCCATCTGGATACCTACGGTTACCCGCGTGGCGCGGCTGACGCCGACGGCAAGGCAGTGGAGATCCGCGACCGGTACGACGCGTTCGTGCGCGCGGTTCGTGCCGCACGGCCGCACGACCTGCTCAGCTTCAACCAGGTCAACGGAGTCCCATCTGCGTTTGACCCACCTGGACCACCCTCCTTCCGCTACGCAGAGGTCTGGCCGCCGAATGATCGCTGGCGACATTTGGAGGGATTGATGGCACGCAGCACCGGCACCGGCGGCCCGCGCGGCGACACGCTCGCGATCTACCCGCCCGTCTGGGATGAGGATCGCGGTGATGCGCTGCGGACGGCGATCCTCACAGAAGCGGTGACGACCATGCTCGGCATCGGCGTTCTGATCTGGGGAGACAGCACGGCTGCGCTGAGACACCCGTACTACGTGGACCACGAGCGCCTGCTTCCCGAGGAGGCCGAGACCGTGATCGAATGGCATCGCTTCGCGCTGCGCTGCCGCGACCTTTTCAAGACCGGGGAGGACACCAGCTGGTACGAACTAGACGACGAGAACGCGGCTGTGGTGGTCTCTGCTGAGCTTCCGGTCAGACCCGAGCCTGTTGGCGGTGCCGTGTTCGCACGCATAGTGCGGACCGAGCGGACCGTGGTTATCAGCCTGCTCGACCTCTCGGGTAGCGCGGACGGATCTTGGTCAGACGGGACCGCGCCAGGAATCTGCTCCGCCGCGAGGGTCTCGGCATTGGTGCCGGAGGTTGAAACCTGGCGGGCGGACGTGGCGGTGCTAGGCCGCAACGAGGGCCGCTTTTCCCCGTTGGAGCTGGACGTTACACCGCATCGCGAGGGACTGGCAGTGAGTGCCGAAGTGCCGCTTGTGGCCGGCTGGTCAGTGCTGAGACTTGAGAAAGAGGAGAACTAATGGCTTCGATCAGCCTGGAGGGCGTGGCGAAGGTCTATCCGAACGGATTCGAAGCCGTGAAAGGCCTTGACCTGGAGATCGCCGATGGAGAGTTGATGGTCGTGGTGGGGCCATCCGGCTGCGGCAAGACGACGGTGCTCCGCATGGTCGCCGGCCTTGAGCACGTGAGCGCCGGGCTCGTGCGGTTCGGGGAGGAGGTCGTCAACGACCTCCCCTCGCGGGAGCGGGACGTGGCGATGGTCTTCCAGAACTACGCGCTCTATCCCCAGATGAACGTCGCCGATAACATCGGGTTTGGCCTGCGGATGCGCAAGGTCTCCAAGCAGGAGGCCGGCAGGCGCGTGAAGCAGGCGGCGCAGGCACTTGGTCTCGCCGAGGTGCTCGATCGACGGCCCGGCCAGCTTTCCGGCGGGCAGCGACAACGGGTCGCTATGGGCCGGGCGATTGTGCGCGAACCGAGCATCTTCCTGATGGATGAGCCGCTGTCGAACCTTGACGCGAAGCTTCGCGTTCAGATGCGTGCGGAGGTGGCTCGTGTCCAGCGCAGAATCGGCGTCGCGACGATCTACGTTACCCACGACCAGACCGAGGCAATGACGCTGGGGCACCGGGTCGCGGTGATGCGAGGCGGGCTGCTCCAGCAGTGCGACACACCGCAGATCCTCTACGACCGACCGGCGAACCTGTTTGTCGCAGGCTTCATTGGGTCACCGGCGATGAACCTCTTTGAGGGAGCGATCGCGACCGACGTTGAAACGGTGGTGCTCGGCTCGCAGCGGATCCCGCTGACGGCATCCGTTCAGGCCGCTCGGCCGGGTCTGAAGCGCTACACGGATCAGCCCGTGGTGGTTGGGATCCGCCCCGAGGATCTCCCCGCAGCGAACGGCTCGGACTCCGGTGCGGTGCTGCAAGGCGACGTTGAACTCGTGGAGGCGCTCGGCTCAGAGCAGCTAGTCCACTTCCGGACGGACGCGCGGATGATTCGCGCTGAAGCGCTCGACAGCGCCGACGGAGCAGCCGGCACCGAGCTCAGCGCCGACGCCAATGTGGCTAGAGTCGACCCGCGCCACAGCGTCAGCAGTGGAGAACGGATCAGCTTCGCGCTCGCGACAGAGCGGATCGAGTTCTTCGATCCGCATACCGGCCTTGCCATCTGGAACTGAACCGCCCGGGGCTGACAACGTATTGTGGGGTGGGTGCACTCGCCGATACACCTCGTCGAGTTCCCCGCGGACGATCCGGATCGTGCCCGGCGGTTCTGGACGGGACTCTTGGGCGTCGAGCTCGTCGACCGGTCAGCTGACGAGGGCGAGGGTTGGCAGACGGCAGTCGGCGCCCCGACGCTCGGCGTGCACGAACGGGGCAAGGGACCTGGTGATACGCATGCGCTGCCTTACTTCGAGGTAGAGGACCTCGAAGTGGCGTCGCGACGGGTGATTGAACTCGGTGGCGAGGTGATACATCCGGGTGCTCGCTGGGTGATCTGCAGAGATTCAGAGGGAAGCCCGTTCGGGCTCGCCGCTCGCGCGACGTAGGCACAGTTGTGGCTGAGCGCGACATCGAGCGCTGGTTCACCGACCAGCAGACCCGTAAGACGCGCCGGCTTGAGGCCTGCGCGAACAAGCGCTGGTTCGCGACCGAGGCCGAGGCCCGCGCCGCGGCACTTTGGGACCGAACGCAATTCGGCGAGCGGCTGACCAGCTACTCCTGCGACGTGTGCACCGGCTGGCATCTCACCGGCGGCCACCGCCGGTGAGATGAGTGGTCGACGGTCTACTGCCTATTCGGCAGCGGGCCAGCTCGCGGTGGCGCGTACCCCGTCGCCCTCCTCGGGCTTGGGGCCGCCGATGGCTATCACGTCGAGGCCCTCGGGACCGGCCTCGAATGCCCGAACGACCTCGGGCGCGACGCGGATTACATCCCACGTCTGAAGCTCCTGGATCTCTTCGTCGAGCAGGATCCGACCAGAGCCCGCGACGACGACGTACGCCTCCTCCTGCTCCCGATGGCTGTGAGCCGTCGTGCTACGCAGATTCGGGGCATACCGGAACAGACTGACCCCGAGGTCACGTGAGTCCAGGTGCTTACGGCCAAAGCGGCCCTCAAGGCCCTCCACGCGACCGCCTACTGAGTCCTCAACCTCGAGTAGGTTGACCTTTGCGAAACGGGACATGCAATCTCCTTCGGCTGGACCACGAAACGGCGAGCCGCAAACCCTAGCTATCCGGGCCGGACATAGCAGACCACTGACGGACCGTCGCCCTGCCAACCAAGGGCGCAAGGTCAAGAAGCAGTCGCCCCTTCTCTCGCGTGAGACGGAACTGGGCGCACACGCGCACGCTGTGTGCGGGGACGAGTGCTAGTTCTGCGCGTGTTGTTCGTCGATGTGATCGTGCGAGTCTTGGCGCTCCGACGTGATACTCGCAGGACGATGGAAACTTACTGTCCGTGCGGGTCCGGGATGACGTACGCCGCCTG
>PLES01000072.1 GCA_003137075.1 Solirubrobacterales bacterium | reverse complement strand
CCTCGCGCTGTTTGAGGTCAGCGTGGCCGCGGACGCTTGATTTGGCCCCAGTGCGGACGCTTGATTTGGCTCCACTTCCGTCCGAACGTGCGGCGACCTTCGATGGCTCATCGAGCGTTGAAGGGGGTCCGTGGAAGGGATGGGATCGAGAGTGGAGCTGTTCGAGCAGATCCGCAGGGACCGCGAGCTGGAGGGCTTGTCGTTGCGGGCGTTGGCCGCCAAGCATCGGGTGCATCGCCGGACCGTCAAGCAGGCGCTCGAGTCGGCGGTGCCGCCGGCACGCAAGCAGCCTGAGGGCCGGCCGGCGCCGGCGTTGGGGGCGCAGCGGGAGTGGATCGACGGGATCCTGATCGCTGATCGGGATGTGCCGCGCAAGCAGCGGCACACCGCCAAGCGCATCTGGGAGCGGTTGCGGGATGAGCGTGGTGTGGTGGTGTCTGAGCGGCAGGTTCGCCGCTATGTCCGTGAGCGCCGAGCGCAGCTCGGGGAGCTGGTCGACGAGGTGTTCGTCCCGTTGTGCGCGGAGCCGGCTGCGGAGGCCGAGGTCGACTGGGGTGAGGCGATCGCAGTGATCGCGGGCGTCACGACGAAGGTGCATCTGTTCTTGATGCGCTCGTGTTTCTCCGGGGCGTGTTTTGTGCAGGCGCACCTGCGGGAGACCCAGCAGGCGTTCTTGGAGGGGCACGTCGCTGCGCTGGAGTTCTTCGAGGGAGCGTTCGGCGTGGTCCGCTACGACAACCTTTCCTCAGCGGTCGCGAAGGTGCTCAAGGGTCGGCGCCGGTTGGAGACCGACCGGTTCGTGGCGCTGCGCTCGCACTATCTCTATGAGTCGAGGTTCACCCGGGTGGGCAAGCAGGGGGCGCACGAGAAGGGTGGCGTGGAGGGTGATGTCGGCCGGTTCCGCCGCGCCTACCTGGTCCCCGTCCCGGAGGTCGCGAGTCTTGCGGAGCTGAACGAGTTGATCGCGGCGGCGTGCATCACTGACCTCAAGCGCACGATCCGGGGGCGGCGGGAAACGGTCGGTGCGGCACTGAGCCGCGAGCTCGCCCTGCTCAGGCCTTTGCCGGCCGAACCGTTCGATACCTGCGAGCACGCCTCCCCGCGCGTGGACTCAAAGGCGTTGGCGACGGTCCGTCAGAACCAGTATTCGCTGCCGGTCCGCCTTGCGGGGCTGCGGGTCGCCGCCAGGATCGGGGCACGGGAGATCGTGTTCATGCACGACGGTCGCGAGGTCGCGCGGCACGAGCGGCTACAGGGACGCTACGAGGTCTCCGCGCAGCTCGATCACTACCTCGAGCTGCTGGCGCTCAAGCCCGGCGCGCTGGCCCGCTCGCTCGCGCTGCGCCAAGAACGCGAACGCGGGCAGTGGCCCGAGTGCTTTGACCTGCTGTGGCAGGCGATCACAGCGAAGCTCGATGCCTCGCATGCCGCCCGGCAGATGGTCGACGTGTTGATGCTGGTCCGTGATCACGGGCTGGAACGGGTCGAGCTCGCCGTCCGCGGCGCCCTGGCCGCCGGCGCGCACGACGGTCACGCCGTCGCCGTGCTGGCAGACCGCGCCGCAGACAGAGAACAAGCACAGACGCTCATCGGCCTGGAGCCGCGGCTGGCAGCGACCGAGCGGCCCGAACCTGACCTGTCGGGCTATGACCAGCTGCTCGGCCGGGAGGCCGCACGATGACACCGTCCCCGAAGACACAGGCGTTGGAGGCGTTGATCGAGGCGCACGCCACCGAGCTGAAGCTCCCTACGGTCAAACGCCGGTTCCGGGGACTCGCCGAAGAAGCGTTGCGTGAGCAGCAAACCCCCGTCGCCTACCTCGCCGCCCTGTTGGAGGCCGAGATGGCCGAGCGCGCGGAACGCAGAGAACGCCGCCGGCTGATCGACGCACGGTTCCCGATCATCAAACGCCTCGAGGAGTTCCGCTTCGACGACAACCCCAAAGTGCCACAGGCCACGATCGCCGCCCTCGCGGACGGGTCCTGGATCGATGACCGCGAGAGCATCATCCTGATCGGCGAGTCCGGCACAGGCAAAACGATGCTCGCCACAGGCCTTGCGGTCTGCGCCTGCCAACAAGGCCGCCGCGTCCGGTTCACCACCCTCGCCGCCCTCGCGAACGAGCTCCAAGAAGCCGACAGCCGCAAAGAGCTCGGGCGGGTCGTTGGCCGCTACGCCCGCACCGAGGTCGTGGTCCTCGACGAAATGGGATACCTGGCCCTGCCCGACGGCGCCGCCGAGCTCGTCTTCCAAGTCATCAGCGAGCGCAACGAGCGCGGCAGCCTGATCGTGACCACCAACCTGCCGTTCGGCGAGTGGACCAAAGTGTTCCCAGACGCAAGGCTCGCGAAGGCCGTCGTCGACCGGATCACCCACAAAGCGCACATCATCGACACCGGCACCGAGTCCTGGCGATTCCGCCACGGCCTAGAGCGACAAGGACGCAAACGAGCATGACCCCCCGCCCGACCGGCGCGCCCGTGGCTATCGCCAAAAGCCCTTCGCGCTACGCGCTCAGGCCTTTCGTCGACAGCCACGGTTGGCAACACACCAACCGGTCAGGCAACATCAACCAGCAACAACAACCGACGCGAAGTGGAGCCACTTCAAGCGTCCACGCCGGGGCCAGTGCAAGCGGCCGCTGCCAGCTGTGATTTAGGCGTCCGCATGGAGCAGGTACGCCTGAAAGAAGGGCCAGATGACTACCTGCAGACCGCCCATCTTCTTCAGTGGGAACGCAGGATCGCTCCGCTTCCAGTTGCGGATCGTCTGAGCTGCGGCTTTCAAATGGGCGATACTGGCCTGGACCAGCGACCTCTCCCGTGTGAAGCCCCCGAGAGGCCCCTCAGCACGTTGCGTGCTGTTGCCAAAACATCTCGAATTGCAGCGAGATCATGGCGTTTATGTCAAAGTCAGGCCTCGTGTTTTGGCCGCCTGTTTCGATCTCATGCTTCCAAAATGCTTCCACGGACGGTGCAGATCCGAGGTGTCGTGAGGCATGCTTGAACGGGTCGAACACGCTGTCAGGTCCTCCTTTGGTCGAGCAGCCCCGTGGTCCATTACCGCCTGAAACTCCCCCCAACGTTGCGCGGCTATGCGGGAGGACCCGTGCTTGCCCGGACAATGAGGTCGGTGGCGATCGCTGGTCGCGACTCTGCGCGCTCGCCGCCATTGATTTCCTCGAGGATGAGCTCAAAGCTTGAGCGTCCGAGCTCAACGAAGTCTTGGCGAATCGTTGTCAGTGGTGGTGTATAGAAGGCAGCCTCAGGCATGTCATCGAAGCCAACTACGCTTACCGAACTCGGCACGCTCCGACTCGCCTCGTGGAGTCGCCGCAGGACGCCGAGCGCCATCGCATCATTTGCCACGAAGATGGCGCTTACAGCCGGGTCCCCAGCGAGATCTTCCGCGAGCTCGTACCCCGATCGTGCGCTCCAGTCGCCAACCAGCGGCCGCGGAACGTTCGCGCCGGCTGACTCTAGTGTCTGCCGCCAGCCCTCAAGGCGTTCGACGGCGCCAAGCCAGTCCTGCGGACCCGCGATGTGCCACACCGTTTGGTGTCCGAGATCCAGCAGATATCGAGTCGCCTGGGCGGCGCCCTCGCTGTGATGAGCCGCGACTATTGGGACACTCCGTGCCGCCCCCGACTCGATCGCTACGACGGGCAGATCGTGGGGCAGTTGCGTGAGTGCCTTTGCGACGTCTCGCTGCAGGGCGAGCACCAGGATCCCTGCGACGTTTTGGCGCCGGAGGTTGTCGGCTGCCGAGAGGACTGACGACAAGTCGAGTGAGCGCAGAGTGCTGACACTCACAAAGAAACCGGCGTCGTGGGCGGCGTGTTCAATGCCCACAAGTGCTGACGCCAGTCCGTATAGGCGCATGTCTAACGTGATCACGCCGACCGTCCGCGAGCGCCCGCTCGCGAGCGCGCGAGCGGTCGAATTGGGCCGATAGTTGAGCTTCGTGATCGCGTCTAGCACGCGTTCACGCATCTCGCTGCTCACCCGCTCGCTGTTGTTCAGTACTCGTGAGATCGTCTGGTTCGAGACGCCGGCGAGTTTCGCGACGTCCGCCATTACGGCCGGGCGCGTCATGGGTTGGCCGAGGCGTCGGTCAAGCCCATTGGGCATGGTGTGTGGTGCGTTGGCGAACTCATCGGTGACTCCAGCGGTTGGTTCGGTTTAAGACTAAAGCGAGCCTCGTGATCTGTCTGCTGTGAACAACGGATAGGAGCGGCACGCGGTACGCCGTTCGGGCCATCGATGCGCTACTGGGCATCGCGGAGGGCCTGAGGCGAGCGAGCGCGAGCATGGCGTCGGGCCAAACCCGTAGCAGATAACGACTGCCGTGCTGGTCTCCGTTCTGGATCGAGGCTCGACTCTGGGTGGGACGGTTCTCTGACACCAGCCTGGAGTGCTCACGAAGCGGGTCGGACGGATTTTGGGTCAAGGTAGCCACCCATCCGAGCAGCCCCCTGACCCGCAACCCGTATCTGAGGAGGATCGCTAGGCTATCAAATTCTTGACACGGGATCGTTTATCGGCATACGATTGCGTGTATACGATTAGTTGCGTTTGTAACTAGCTGGCTTGTCGAGTCCGGTGGTCGTCCAGGCGACAGTCGGAGTAGCGGACCGCTGGGTCGCGTATGCCCCCACACACCCACTTGTAGGTCGGAGGAGAGTTATGTTCATTAAGCGATCGCTCTTAGCGGCTGCGGCCGGTCTAGCCACCGTCGCGCTCGCGATCGTGGTCCCGCAGGCGACCTACGCCTCGACCATCAGCGTCAACCTCGCAAGCAGTACCGGCTCGTATCTCGGAGGCGCTTCAGGCGCGCTCTATGGGCTGTCAGAAAACAACGTGGTAGGAGCCGACGTGTTCAGCCCCTTAGATGTCCAGACCATTGCACAGGGGCCTGCCGGCGAGGCTCAACACCCAACCGGCCATGCTGATCAGGTCGCGCCCGAGTTCTTTGGGGCTGGCGGCAAGTATCTGTTCGACTACATGCAGGACTACTACTCCGACTGGCCCTATCAGGACGTGGGCATCAGCAGTTACCTGTCGGTGGTGAATACGATCGTTGATGGTGTTGTCGCAGGTCCGGACGCCAGCCAGTACGTCTTCGTGCCGTTCAATGAGCCCGACTGGATCTGGTACACCCTGAGCCCCTCGGACAGTGACTTCAGTACCGAGATGTCGGACTTTGAGGCGGATTGGACGACCGTTTACCGGCAGATTCGTACGGACGATCCGACCGCGCTGATCGCCGGCCCGAACACGTCTGTCTACAACTCGACGGTGATGTCTGACTTTCTCGCCTACGCCAAGGCGAACAATGTGTTGCCGAATTTCATCACCTGGCATGTGCTTGAGAACGGAACGGAAGAGTCATTCCCTTCTGACTACGCAAACCTCAAGTCGCTTGAGTCGACGGACGGCATATCCCCGATCCCGGTCGACATCGACGAGTACGGCGATAACTATCAGCTATCCAATCCGGGCGAGATGGTGCAGCTGTTGGGCATGTTCGAGACCGCGAAGGTCTATTCCGACATGGCGTATTGGGCCATCGCCGACAACTACGCTGATTCCGTTGTCCGCAATGACGAGCCGAACGGACAATGGTGGCTTCTCTACTGGTACGGCCAGCTGACCGGAAACACGGCGACTGTCACGCCGCCTTCGCCCAACGTGCTTGACACGCTACAGGGACTCGCGACTATCGATACCGCGAAGAAACAAGCTCGTGTGATAGTCGCTGATCCCAGCGGCGGCTCGGATTCCGTCCAGATCAATGGGATCTCATCCTCCGTCTTCGGGTCTTCGGTTCACGTTTCCGTGCAACAGATCGGCTGGACCGGATACGACGGAACGGCCTACACCCCGCTGGACATCTCCGAGACCAACTACACGGTGACAAGCGGGTCGATCACGGTGCCACTGGGCACGCTCAAGACGATGAGCGCCTACCAGCTGATCATCACTCCATCCACCTCCGCGACGATCACGGCACCCGCGGCTGCCGGCACCCAGACCTACCTGGCTGCTAACGCCGCGTTGACTGACGCGACCGTTTACGCCCAAGGGTCTGAGTCGAACCCGAGTGGTTACGCCACGGCCGGGGGTGAGGATGTCGGCGCGATCGACAACGACGCGAGTCGGGTCGTCTTCACCGTAAACGCGCCGACAACAGGCCGTTACCTGATGTCCGTGTACTACGGGAACGAGACCGGCACGATCGCGCAGCAGATCATGAACGTCAACGGCGGATCTTGGTCTTACATCAGCTATGCGCCAACTCTGAGCTGGGTCTTCAGATCGCACGAGGATGTCTACGTCAATCTGACCGCAGGCACAAACACTGTTACGTTCGCGGTGTCAGCCTCTGGCTTCGGCACAGCCATCGGACAGGCCACGCTCGACGACATTCAGCTGACCTATGCGCCAGGAGCAGTAGCCGGCGTGACCGGCCCAGCAACCTCCTACGCGGCAGCGTACGCACGGCTCGCCGGTACGGCGACGACGAGCAGTTGCACCGGCAGTGGTTGTGTTGCGCCGCAGAGCGTGACGCTGGGATCAAGTGGATCCGTCTCATTCGCGGTCGACGCTGCGACGGACGGCTTCTACGACATCGCTCCCACACTGACGACCGGAAGCGGAACGCTGACCGTTGACTCAGTGGCGGTGGCCGCCGGGAACGTCTACCTGCACGCTGGGATCAACCCCGTCGTTTACACAGGATCAGGAACGATAGGTGGGCTCAGCGTTACGGCCGGGTCCGGCACAGCGACCACATACGCGGCGTCCTCGTCGTCGAACGTGCTTTCGGGCACCGCAGCCATTGAGTCAGACACGTACGCATATGGCGGCGAGTACGTCGGCTGGATTGGCGATGGCTCGGCAAACACGCTCGAGTTCACGGGCGTATCGGTTCCGACTAGTGGTACGTATCGAGTGATGTTGAGCTACGCGGATGCCGACGGTGAATCATCCGGGAACTACAACACCAACCTGCTGGACCGAGCGTTCACGCTGACCACCTCAGCGGGAACGTCGATCACAACCTCGGCTAGGAACACCTACAGCTGGGATCAGTTTGACACCGTTGAGGTGACGGTCAAACTGAATGCTGGTACCAACACGATCACGATCGGGGACTCCAGCTACTACGCCCCGAACGTCGACAAGATCATCGTGGCGCCAGTGGCATAGGCAGCAGGGGCGACCATCGCGAGTGCGATGGTCGCCCCGTTAGCGGGGTTGGTATTGGGGCTCCAGAGCGCAGGCCCTCAGGCAGGCACAGTTGGGCTAAGACGGCTGCCCGTAATACGCGCTGGGGCCGTGCTTACGGGCGTAGTGCTTCTTCTGAAGAGCCGGGTCGAGCACCTTTGCCCGCGGATCGAGGTTGACCGCGATACTCGCGAGTCTCGCGACCTCCTCGAGGGTGATCGCCGCCTCGACCGCTTTCTCTACGGTGCTGCCCCAACAGAACGGACCGTGTTGGCGCACCAACGCACATGACAGCTCGACAGGACCGGTCGCTGCTACTGCCTCGGCGATCGCTGCGCCGGTGGCAGCCTCGTAGCCGCTCTCAACTTCGTCCTCGGTCAAACGACGGGTCAGAGGGATGGCATGAGGCGAGAGGTCAGCGTGCGTTGTGCCGAGCAACGGAATCTCGCGCTCGGCTTGAGCCCAGCCAGTTGCCCAGGTTGAGTGCGTGTGTACGACTCCGCCGATCTCGGGGAATGCGTGGTAGAGGGCGAGGTGGGTTGGCGTGTCAGTCGACGGTCGTCCGGACCCGGCGAGCACTTCGCCATCGAGACTGAGCACGACGATGTCATCGACCGACATGACGGCGTATCCGACTCCGCTCGGCTTGATCGCTACCAACCCTCGCTCCCGATCTATCGCGCTGGCATTTCCCCACGTGAGCGTCACGAGCCCGGCTTGAGGTAGTGCAAGATTCGCCTCGAGGGTGCGTTGTCGGAGCTGAACGAGACGACCAGCTTCATTTCGCGTGGTGCCTGCGCGCACCCCCGTGTGCGGCTCGGATCCCTGCTTGCTCACGCTTGCAGCGCTTCCCGTTTGATCTGCTTCAGGCCATGCAGCCAATCTGCCCGCGAAGTTCCCAAGGTTTCGTAGAGGTCTCGGTAGATCAGATACATCTGCTCATAGGTGGATGAGGCAGCAGGATTCGGCTCATATCGGCGACCGGTCGGCGCCTTGGTGGCTCGGACGGCTGTGGCGATGTCTTGGTAGGTTCCGGCAGCGACGGCTCCGTAGAGCGCTGCGCCGCGGGCCGGAACGTCCGGTGTGCCGGGCACCGAGACGGGCCTGCCGCTTGTATCAGCGAGCAGTTGCATCGTGAGGGGGCTCTTCTCGGCGATGCCGCCGCACGCGACTATGTCGGTGAGGGCCATGCCGTGCTGCTCGAAGTTGTCCATGATGCGACGGCTACCGAACGCGATTGACTCGAGCAGCGCACGGTAGATCTCGGCTGGTGAGGAGTGCAACGTCAGGCCTATGATCACGCCGCTCAAGTCGGCATCCGCGAGGATGGTGCGGTTGCCGTTCCACCAGTCAAGGGCGAGAAGTCCGGCGGCGCCTGGGGCGAGTTGCCTGGCTTGCGCCTCAAGCTCCTCATGGGTGGCGCTGCCACCAATTGTCGCGACGAACCATGCGAGCATGTCGCCCACGGCAGCTTGGCCGGCCTCGTAGCCGTAAGTGCCGGGCAATATCCCGTCTTGGACTACGCCGGTAATTCCGGGAAGTCTTATCTCGTCGGGGTGAATGACCATGTCGCAGATCGAGGTGCCGATCACGATCACAAACGTTCCCGGATCGCTGACCCCGGCCCCTGGGACTGAGACGAACGCATCGACGTTGCCGACCGCGACGGCGACGTTCTCGCCGAGCCCGAGTCGCCTCGCCAGGTCGGTTCGCAGGCCGCCGGCCCGGGTGCCCAGCGCCGCAAATTCGGTCCCGAGCTTCTCGGCCGGCCGTGTGAACCCAGGGAAGGCGGTTTCGAAGAACTCGGGACTTGGCAACCCGTCGGTCGGTGACCACAGCGCTTTGTAACCGGCGGTCGACGCCTGGCGAATTGGCAAACCCGTAAGCCAATAAACGATCCAGTCAGCGGCTTCATAGAACCCGTCCATGGCGTCGTAGACCTGGCGGTCTTCTTGCCATACCTCGATCAGTTTCGGGAAATACCACTCAGAGGAGATACGTCCGCCATACCGTTGAAGGAAGTCCTCGCCGCTTTCTGCCGCGATCTCGTCGAGTCGATCGGCCACCGGCTGGGCAGCGTGATGCTTCCAGAGCTTCGGCCATGCGTGCTTGTGGCCGCGCCATGCCGTCTGACTGCAAAGCGGTTGTCCGTTCGCCGTCGCCGGTAGAACCGTGCAGGATGTGCAGTCGATGCCGATGCCGACTATGTCCGTCGCGTCGACGCCAGACTGCCGGATACATTCGGGAACCCCATCAAGGATGACTTTCGTCCAATCGTCGGGGTCTTGCAGAGCCCAGTCAGGGGGGAGCTGTTCGCCAGTTCCTGGTAGCCGTTGGTCTATGACCCCGCTCGTGTAGGGGATTACCGTCGAGGGCGACTGCTCGCCCGTGTCTAGGTCAAGCAGGAGAACGCGTCCGGATTGAGTGCCGAAGTCGATCCCGATCGAGTAGCGCTTGCTCATCGGGCTTCCCTTGCGTAGTAGCCGTCGTTCCAGCGAAGCTCGTTCAGGAGTCCTTGGAGCGTCGTGTCGGCGTCGACTCGAACGAGCTCGATGCCGGCGATCGTCGCGAGGTCAGTGACGGCCTCGCTGTCGACTGCTGAACTCAGAACGCTGTGGTGGGGCCCGCCAGCCGTGAGCCACGCCTCGGTGGCGGTGAAATAGTCTGGGAGCGGCCGCCAGAGAGCTCTTGCCACGGGTAGCCGTGGCAGCTTTTCCTCTACGGCGACGATCTCGATGTCGTTCGCCACGAGGCGAAAACGATCGCCGAGATCGAGCATCGAAAGAAGGACCGCCCGTCCGGGCGTTGCATCGAACACAAGCCGGACGGGGTCGTCGCGGTCTCCGATTCCCAGCGGGTGAATCTCGCAGCTTGGTTGCTCGTCAGCGATGCTGGGGCACACCTCGAGCATGTGCGAACCCAGAACCTGCTCGTTCCCGGGTGTGAGGTCGTAGGTGTAGTCCTCGATGAAGGAGGTCCCACCAGTTGCCCCGCGTGTGATCTCCTTGATGATGCGAAGCAGAGCAGCGGTCTTCCAGTCGCCTTCGGCGCCAAAGCCGTAGCCGTCAGCCATCAATCGCTGAACTGCGATTCCCGGTAGTTGTGGCAGACCGTGCAGGTCTTGGAATGTGTCGGTGAACGCTCCGTAGTTACCAGCGCGGAGAAATCGACGCAGGCCAGCTTCGATTCGGGCGGCTTTGACCAACGAATCGCGACGCACGCCTCCGACCTGAAGGTCCTCAACCACGCGGTAACTGGCGTCGTAGACACCGAGGAGTTCTTCGATCTCGTCGGTGGACGCAGCGCTCATCTCATCGACTAGGTCACCGATGCCGTAGCCGTCGACACTGATGCCGAGTCGCATCTGTGCTGCGACCTTGTCACCCTCTGTCACGGCGACGTCACGCATGTTGTCACCGAAGCGAGCGACTCGTAGGTTCTGGGCGGTGTGCCAACCGACTGCCGCACGGCACCACGAAGCAACACGTTTCAGCACACGTGGGTCGCGCCAGTGCCCCACGACTGTTTTGCGCCGGACTCCCAGCCGAGTCGCAACATGCGCGAACTCGCGATCGCCGTGCGCGGACTGGTTGAGGTTNNTTGAACTGCGTGTGCAAATGCAGCAACGGTTTGCGCAGTGCGGATAGTCCGGCGATCCACATCTTCGCTGGTGAGAACGTGTGCATCCAGACGATCAGTCCAATGCATTGCGGAGTTGCGTTGGCCTCCTGACAGACCCGCAAGATGCCGGTCGAATCAGTAACAACGGCGCGGGGAACGACACGCACCGGGATCTCATGGGCGGCGTCAAGAGCGCCTGCCACCTCGCGCCACTGAGTCTCGACGAGCGCGAGTGTGTCGGGACCGTAGAGCCCCTGCGATCCGGCGAGGAACCAGACCTCGGATTCCGGGTACGACTTCATCGCGTGATCCTGCAGGTCTGCTGACACTTGTAATTCCGCCCTGTCGCGCCTTCGTGGCCATTGGTTCGTCACCGACCCGGCGAGTTGGACTCAAGAGCCCTCCAAACCGGCGCATGCAATCGTATGCAGATATACGATCCCAGTCAAGTGCGTGAGCGCGTCACAGCCGCGAGGAGAGCGGCTGCGTCTCTGGAGCGCGAGCTAGTGGCTTGCGGGAGGTGCGGAGGATTTGCGCACGACGAGCGATGGCTCGAGCACTATGTGCGGCGCATCCGTCTGGTTTGCCGACGCGTTGGGTCCCAGGCACATGTCCACGCCGGCCGCCACGATCTCCGAAATCGGCATGCGGACGGTGGTAAGCGCAGGGACGCCGATTTTGGCCATCAGGATGTCGTCAAAGCCGACCACAGAAAGGTCCCGCGGGATTGACACATCGAATTCGTTGGCCGCGTGTAAGACCCCCAGCGCGATCATGTCCGTCGCCGTCAGGACGGCCGTGGGTGGTGTCTCAACAGCACGCAATGCCGCCAGTGCTCCCCCGGCCGGGGAGAGTGAGTCTGCCACCAGCTGGATCAGGCCTTCATCCACTGTCCCCAGGCGTGCTTGCATGAAGTTGCGATAGGCGTCGAGGCGTTCCTGCAGGTCTCCGTGTGAAACGGCGCCGATATAGCCGATCCGTCGGTGGCCGAGCGACCAAAGGTGCTCGAGCGCCGACAACACCCCGGCATCGTTGTCGACGCCGACTGTGGGGAACGGTACGTTCGTCCGGGCGCCGTACCAGAGCCCGACGACGCGCGCATTCGTGTGCGCCAGGTCCTCTAAGAGTCTGTGCTCAGCTGTGAAGTCGCCAAGCAGCACGATCGCGTCACATTGACGCGACTCGAGTACGGCGGTTAGCGCGAGCGCTTCATCTTCAAGCGAACGGGCATGGCCAAGGACTACTGAATAGCCGCGGGCCTTAAATGCCAGGGATAACGCGTCGATAGCGCCGGCGAAGAAGGGGTCGGTGATGTCGCGGACGATCGTGCCCAGCAGCATGCTCGGAGCGCCACGCAGTGCCCTTGCGAAAGGATTGGGACGGTAGCCAAGCTCCCGGGCAGCGGTTTGGACCCGCTTTCTGGTCTCGTCGGAGACAGGGATGGGTACGGCTGCGTCGTTGAGGATGCGTGACACTGTGCTCTGCGCGACCCCAGCAGCAGCGGCGACATCGCTCATCGTGATGCGCCCAGACTTCGCCGCTTTAGCCAGCACCGTCTCGTCATCGTCCGCTTGCCGTTTGGCCATGCGCGCAGCTTACGTGTTTGCCCAGTCTTTCCACGTCCGAGCAACACGATTCGGTGATATAGGAACCGGTTAGGCCTGAGCCCGGCATCAAACGCTCAACGGGAAATCCACCTAGGCGGACGCGGCCACTCAGCTAGCAGGCCTATCGGCTGGCTCTCACTCGGTGGTTGGCGGGTCGAGCGCGATCAGGCACGCCGATGGTGCCCGGGGGAGTCTGACTTCCAGAATGGCCCCGCCAGCGTTCAGAGTGACCTGTGCGTCACTAGCCGGATAAATTACCCGCGGGCTGGTTTGCCTAGCGCGCAGGTCGAGTGGTATTGCAACGTTTTCTGCTGGCGCGGCGCTCGAATCCGCTGGGCGTCGCCAAACGAGCAGGTAGGTCCCATGGTGCCCGCGAAGACCGAAACTGATCCACTCGTCGGTCCAGCTTGGCAGCCCCAGCGGCCAAAACGGCAATGCGTCGGGGATATCCGCGCGGATGCCCTTGTAGGTTCGTATCGCTTCGGCCACGAGTTGCTGCTGTGAGCTCGTCATCAGGTCAAGACGTCCTGAGAGGTGAATGCGTCCGAGCAGCGCTGTGCAGAGGGTGAATGCGATCAGGTCGTCAGACATCTCCGGCTGCGCAGGCGCCCAGATCGCGGCCTGTTCTGGGGCGATCGAGACCGCGGCGCTAGCCGCGATCGGTGGGCAGTGGAGCGGATCCTCCTGATCGCTCGTCGATTGCAGCTGAAAATGCGACAGTGTCGCGTAGTCCGCACGCATCGCGCCGGATGAACAAGCTTCGACAGTCAACTTCGGATGGCGATCAAGGAAGCCGTCGATCCATGACAGCAGCGCTCGGTTGTGGCCGAGCAAGCCAGCGCCGGCAGGCATGCCACCGACGTCCGTTCCGGGCGCGACGTTGATGTTGTAGTCCATCTTGAAGTAGCCGACGCCGAGCTCGTCGACCAGGAAGTCGACTGTGCGATC
The DNA here is from genome assembly GCA_003137075.1 of Solirubrobacterales bacterium. GTDB lineage: Bacteria > Actinomycetota > Thermoleophilia > Solirubrobacterales > Solirubrobacteraceae > Palsa-465. Next base: position 27,107 of record PLES01000072.1, on the reverse strand, counting down.
GAGATGCGCTTGTGCCGCTGGGTGGCGCAGGTCGAGGTGATAGCGGGACTGCTCAACGACGCGCTGTCCGTCCCGCATAAAGAACGCCTCGTCTGGCAGCTCGTTAGCGATCGGGCTTCGGACGCCGATGACCTCTGGCTCGATCCACAGCCCTGGCGTCATGCCTTTGGATCTGATGTGGTCAAGGACGGCGGCGAGACCATTTGTGAACCGCGCCGCCGACGGTGCCCATTCTCCGACCGTGTCCCACCAGTCTTCGCCCGGCTCGGCGTACCAGCCCGCGTCTATGCAGAAATACTCTGCGCCCGCGTTGGCCGCGGCATCGATCAACGGCAGGAGTCTCTCTGTCGACGGATCGCCCATGAGCGTCATCATGTAGTCGTTAAAGATCACCGGGAGTCGTTGTTGATCCTCATGGTTGCGACGGATCGCTCTGCGGTATTGCGTCATCTGTCCAACAGCGGAGTCGAATCCAGCCGGGGAGATGGAGAGCGCCGCCGGGATGGATTCGAACCTTCCACCTGGCGCCAAGGTGACCCGCCAGTGATGTTCGCTGTCGACCGGGCCTAGAGCCGACAAGTAGGACAGCGCCGCTCCCTGAGCTTTGTGCTCGCCGACCTGCCACTGCCAGGCGCCGTTATGCTCAAGCTGCCAAAGCATGGTGTGGTTCGTTTGGCGGTTGTGTGCGGCGCCCATCGGCAGGTAGATACCCGAGGACCAGCTGCCCACACTCGTGATCGCAAACCGTCCGCGGGATCTCCCGTCTTCAACCTCGCCCACCTGAGGGACTGCATCGCGGAAGTTTCTCGACGCCCAGCGCGACTCCGCCTGCCAGTCATTCTCCGCCCACATGATCTCAAGATCTCTGAGATCGCCGCCCGGCCCAGCGAGGCCGCCGACAAACAACGACGTGACCGATTCGATTGTCAATGGTGCGGGGCCCTCGTTGGAGAGGGTCACAGAGCTGCGGACAACGCCGACGTCGACCAAGCGGCGGTAGGTCACCGTCGCTGTTAGTCGCGTGAGTGGGTCCTGCAAAAGGATCTCCAGAACGCTCCAAGGACGGTCGTCGGTGGCTGTGTGGCGGAGATAGCGCATGCGCTGTCCTACTGCCGATTCCGAGTAGCGCAGACCGGCCCAATCACGGCCTTCGCCACTGACAAGAACATCCAACAGCGGGAGGCCGCGAGCAACCACGCCTTGGGTCGCGCTGTCCGACGAATCAGACCTGGTGTCGCTATTGGATGGCCCGACGGCCGCGACTAAAACCCGGGGGATCCCATCTTTGTCTACCGAAAGGCAGACGTCGATCGCCGCATCGCCCCAGTGCAGCACCGATTCGCTGGTCATCGCGTCCAAAGCCATCCCCACTCCCCTGTTGAGTTCTACCGGACCCAAAGATTAGGCCTTGACAGATTGGAAAAACGTATGCAGGATATCGTCACCACGGGAGAGAGGTAGTACCAGATGGGTTCTGAGCAGTGCCGAACCGAAGATTTGTGTGACCGGTCACAACGAGTCGAGCCTACAGAAGCGGAGGTTGCGCGTGACCGGTCACAACCGGGCGAACCCTCGGACGCTGCGCTTGTACGTGACCGGTCACAACCGGTCAGCATTCGCGATGTCGCACGCGCTGCTGGGTTCTCCTACCAAACCGTCTCCCGTGTCATTAATGAGAGCCCGAACGTCAGCGACGCCACGCGCGACGCAGTCCTTGCCGCGATCGCCGAGCTGCGCTTCCGGCCCAACAGGGCGGCGCGAGCGTTGGCTGGGGGGCCGCTCCAGGCGGTCACGGTCCTCGCCACGAGCACGAGCCTCTATGGCTATGCAGCCGCGATCGAAGGGATAGAGGAGGCAACGCGCGAGGTCGGGTTCGCGATGGGCTTTCGCACGTTGAAAGGCGTGGAGCCGGAAGCAATGCACGAGGCGGTTGAACGCGCTATCGAGCCGGCGAGCGGCCTCATAGTCATCGCCTTCGATCCTGCTGGCGCACTCGCACTTGAGTGCGTGCCACCGGAGGTTCCGACCGCGGCGATGATCCAAGCGCCGGCGGCTGGCCTCACGCCGGCGCCCTCACACGTGTGGATCGATGAGTTCGCGGCGGCGAAAGCGGCCACGAAGTACCTGCTTGACCTTGGTCACCAAACGGTTCACCACGTTCCGATCCCCGACTGGTCGGGGTCGACCCCACGACTTGCAGGCTGGCGCGCAGCGCTCCAAGAGGCGGGCGTCCAGCCTGGGCTCGTGCTGAAGGGCGGATGGACCGCCGAATGGGGGTACGAGGCGGGCCTGGCGCTTGCGAAACAGCCGGAGGTTACGGCCGTCCTCTGCGGCAACGACGAAATTGCGCTCGGGCTGATGCGGGCCATGTATGAGAACGGGCGCGCAATACCGGAAGACGTGAGCGTCATCGGCTTCGACGATGTTCCTTACGCGCGGTTCGCTTTTCCGGCGCTAACCACGGTTCGCCAGGACTTCAAGGCCCTTGGCCGAGTCTGCTTCGCGAGGTTGCTCGAACTCGGCGAAGCAGGCCTGTCGATCGGCCACGCCGAGACGCCCCAAGCCGAGTTGGTTGTCCGTGAGACGGCGGGCCCGCCAGCCTCGGCAACAGAGGGGTCGTCTGCGCGTCCGCCCCCGAGGGCCACGGCGTGACAGCAAACCAGAACTGTGCCTGGCGGTCACCAATGCCGGGCGCTACCAGCGGCGCACCAACGCGGTGCTCCGCATATTGACCAAACGGGAGGAGAAACCCCAAAATGCAGTCCAGGTTCAAAGGGTCCACGCGACTGTCGCGTTTGACCTCAAAGGCAAGTATCGGAGCCGCCACATTGGCGACGGTTTCCGTTCTGGTAGCCGCAGTTGCGGTCGCCGCACAGCCGGCCGGAGCGTCGACACGCAAGGCCCACGCTAGTAGTTCAAACGTCGTTCACCTCACATGGTGGACGATGTGGTCCGGAGCAACCCTCCAGATTCTCGACAAGATGATCACGAAGTTCAATAGCACTCATCCCGACATCCAGGTCAAGGAAGTCAACATCCCGAGCGTCGCCACGACGAGTACGGCGAAGCTGCTGTCCGCCATTGCGGCTGGGGACGGGCCAGACATCTTCACTGAGTGGTGGCCGGAGATCGGATCGTTTGCAGCCAAGGGTGACCTCGACTCGATGACTCCGTACCTGACGGGAACCTACAGCAAGTTCGAGAAGTGGGAATACCCCGTTGCGGTCCAGGGCGGGACATACGACAAGCAGTTGTATTCGGTGCCGATGTCGTTGAACTCCTGGGCCTTGTATTACAACAAGGATCTGCTGTCGAAGGCTGGGATTAGCTCCCCTCCGACGACACTGACGGAGCTTGACGCGGATCAGGCGAAGCTGTGGACCATGAACGGTTCGCAGGTTTCCCAGCTCGGGTTCTACCCCGACACCAGCGGCAACGGATTCCAGTTCTACACGACGTACTTCGGCGCGACCAACTGCATCACAAAGTCGGGCAAGTACGACTTTGCTGACTGCGCCGGCGCGAAGAAGGAGATGAACTGGATCGCGAGCTACGACAAGTACTCGTACTCGCAGGTGCAGGCGCTGCAGACCGCTGAGGGTGAAGTTGCGGGCGGCCAGACCGACCTGTTCACGGGTGAGAAGGATGCGTTCTTCCTGTCGGGTCCATGGGAAGGCGCGCAGAACGTGCCGACCGCAAACCCGGCGCTTGAGGGCCACTTTGGTGTTGAGCCTTTCCCGGGAACCGTCGGTGGTGCCAGCACCATCGGTCAGGGGAACTTCAACATCATCCCGAAGGGCTCAAAGCACCCGCAACAGGCGTTTGAGTTCATCGCATGGTTGGCCGGCTACAACAACGGCAACTTCATCGGAAGCATCGACCCGAGCGGCGGATGGATCCCCGCAGGGCCGTCAGTGACGAAGGTCCCCGCGTTCCAGAAGTGGATCAAGGGCAGCAGCTGGCTTAAGGGCTTCCTGCCGGCCATGACCAGCAAGTACAGCCAGGCCCCGGTGCTCACCGCGACCCAGTCGCAGCTGTTCACCGCAGAGGACACGGCGACCGCCGATGTCTTGGAGAAGATCATGACGCCCACACAGGCGCTGCAGTACATCGACAAACAGGCGAACTCCTAGCCGTCTGATCACAGTCCCGGGGGCACGGCAGTCGTTGCCGTGCCCCCATCTTCTGAAAGACCGAATTTCCCACATGTCCTCACCCTCAGCCGCGCTACCGCCCACGGCAACCAGTCGGCGCACCAAGCTCTCCAGCTTCCGCCTCACTCGGCAGACCCGTAACGGACTCCTTTTTGTGAGTCCGTGGTTGATCGGGTTCGCGCTGTTCTTCGCGTATCCGTTTTTCGCAACTGTCTACTACAGCTTCACAAACTTCTCAGGCGTCGGCGCGGCGCATTGGGTCGGCCTCCAGAACTACAGGAACCTGCTGCACGACGGCTTGTTCTGGACCTCGCTCTACAACACCGGCTTCTACACAGTGTTTGAGCTGCCGCTCTCCACGCTCGTCGCGCTCGGCCTTGCGCTTTTGCTCAACATGGACGTGAGAGGACGCTCGATATACCGAACGATCTTCTACATCCCCTCGATTGTGCCGATCGTCGCCTCGTGCATGATTTTCGTGTGGATCTTCAACCCGGCAACCGGCATCGTCAACGACGCACTCAATGACATTCATGTCTCCGGCCCCGGATGGTTCTTCTCGACGTTCTGGTCAAAGCCGTCGCTGATTCTGCTCGGCCTCTGGGGGGTTGGGCAGCCGATGGTCATCTACTTGGCCGGCCTCCAGAGCATCCCTGCTGAGTTGTATGAGGTCGCTGCACTTGACGGTGCAAACGCGTGGGCACGGCTGCGAAACATCACGCTCCCGATGCTCAGTCCCGTGATCTTGTTCAACGTGATCCTGCAACTCGTCGCGTGCTTCTCGTACTTCACGCAAGCACAGGTCATCGAGGGCAGCAACGTCGGAGGACCAGGGACGTCAACCTGGTTCTACGTGCAGTACCTGTACGAGCAGGCCTTCCAGTTCCTCAAGTTGGGCTACTCATCGGCCATGGCCTTCATCCTGTTCGTGATCAGCGCGATCGTGATGGTCATCCTGTTCCGGTCTTCGTCCCGCTGGGTCTACTACGCGAGCGAAAACTAATGACCACCGTCAACAGCAACGCCTCAAGACCGCGGCTCCTGGCCGGTATCGCTGGAAAGCACGCAGCCCTGCTCCTCGCAGCAGTGATCCTCGGCTTCCCGCTGCTTTGGATGGTCCTCACCTCGCTCAAGAGCAACGTCCAGGCACTGGCGGTCCCGCCCGTCGTAATTCCGAACCCCATCTTGTTCAGCAACTACCCCGACATGCTGAACGCAGTCTCCTTCTACCGCTACATCCTGAACACGCTGATGTACGCGGCCGTCACCATCGTCGGCGTCGGGATCTCAAGCAGTCTGGTCGCCTACGGCTTCTCTCGGCTGCAGTGGCCCGGCCGTGACTTTCTTTTCAAGGTGATGGTCAGCACGCTGCTGATCCCGTTCTTCGCAACTCTGATTCCGCTCTTCGTCATGTACAAGAAGTTCCACATGGTCGGCTGGTACCTGCCGCTGATGGTCCCGACCTTCCTCGGCAGCTCGATCTTCAGCACGTTCCTGCTGCGGCAGTTCTTCATGACGATCCCGCAGTCCGTTTCAGATGCCGCCCGCATGGACGGCGCCAACGAATTCAGGATCTACAGCCGCATCATCTTGCCGATGTCAAAACCAGCGCTGGCGACGGTGATCCTCTTCCAGTTCGTCTACTGCTGGAACGACTATCTCGGACCGCTTGTCTACATCAACAACCAGAACTGGTATCCGCTCTCACTGGGCCTGGACCAGGTGCTTGGCACCTACACCACCAACTGGCCGTGGGTAATGGCCGCGGCAACAACGGCGACCGTCCCAATCATCGTGCTCTTCTTCTTCGCACAGCGGACCTTCATTTCAGGTATTGCGATTCAGGGAACAGGAGACAAAGGCTGATGACTCCGTCAACCCGTGCGCTATTCGACACCACGCTGGACGGTCAGCGGCGGACAACCAAGCCGCCGCTGGCGGTCGGTGTCATGGCTGCGCTGAACACCCTGTTCAACCTGTTCGCGTTCAACGCGGTGCTGGTGGTGACAGCGCTGCCCGTGGTCACGATCCCTGTTGCCCTCCAGGCGGCCATGGTCGCGCTGCGGCGCTGGCGCGCCGACGGTGAGGACCGGATGGTTCGGGAGTTCTTGCGCGCGTTCCGGGCACAGCCCAAGCGACGCTCCACCGTCGTCGTTGGCGTCCCGCTCGTGGCCGCGGGCCTTGCCTTCGTGGAGATCCGCTTCTGCGCACACGCCGGCGGCCCAGCAGCTGCGATCTGTGCGGGCCTGGGGGTTGCCGGTCTCGTACTGACTCTCAGCGGGCTCGGTTACCTGCTGATGCTGGGCGTGAGGCAGCCCGGTCTGACCCCGACAGATGCGTGGTACGGGGCGATGGTGCTGGTGCTAACGAACCTATTTGGCGCCAGTGCGGTGCTGGTCGGCGAATTCCTCTTGATCGCCCTGCTGGAACTGCTCGATCCGGCGCTGACCGTGCTCGGTCTCCCGCTTGCGCTACTCGCGCTCGTTCGTATGAGCGCGGAGCGTGGCATTCGTCACACCGAGAAACGAGTGCCCGGCGCAATTGAATTTTTCAAAAACTTGGAGGTCAAATAATGAGCAAACATGGCGGTATCTCCCTTCAGGGCGTCGCGAAGATCTACGGCGACAACGTGCTCGCGGTGAACCACGTCGACCTTGAGATCAATGACGGCGAATTCATGGTGTTCGTCGGACCGTCGGGGTGCGGCAAAACCACGCTACTGAGAATGATCGCCGGCCTCGAAGAGGTAACCGAGGGATCGATCATCCTCGCGGGCGAAGACGTCACGCGGGCGCGGCCGCAGGATCGCGACATTGCGATGGTGTTCCAGAACTACGCGCTGTATCCACACATGACCGTCGAGGAGAACCTCAGCTTCGGACTTCGCCTGCGGAAGGTGCCCAAAGAAGAGCGCCAGCGGCGTGTGCTGGAAGCAGCGAAGATGCTCGGGCTTGAGGATCTCTTGGGTCGCAGGACTGCCGCCATGTCCGGCGGGCAGCGCCAGCGCGTCGCGATCGGACGCGCGGTCGTGCGCGAGCCTGCCGCGTTCCTGATGGACGAACCGCTCTCGAACCTCGACGCGAAACTCCGGGTTTCAATGCGCGCCTCGCTCTCGAGGCTCCACGAACGTCTGGCGGTCACGACCGTGTTTGTGACACACGACCAGGTCGAGGCAATGACACTCGGACAGCGCGTCGTGGTTCTCCGCGACGGGAGTATCCAGCAGGTCGATACGCCTCAGAACCTGTTCACGGCCCCCGCGAATCTGTTCGTCGCGTCCTTCATAGGTTCGCCGGCAATGAATCTCGTTGAGGCAACCATCGACGACGGCAAGATCCGCTTTGCCCAGTTCGAGCTGGACCCTCCGGCAAGCCGCACGCTGCCTAGGGGAAGCGTGCTTCTGGGAATCAGACCGACCGACTTCGAGCACGCCGCTACAGCGGATCAGTCCCGGCCGCGCATCAGAGTCACGCCTGAGATCGTCCAGGAGGTTGGTGCTGAGAGCCACGTGTTCTTCCGTATCGACGCTCCTCCGGTCACAGCAGATGCGATCCGGGCCGCAGCAGACGCGGCTTCTGACGCGCACGGCATACTCGCCGACGCCGACCGGGCGGAGTTCGTCGCGCAAGTCGATAGCCGCCTACCGGTGGCGGTAGGCCAAGAGCTTGAGCTCGCGGTTCATACGGAGGGCCTGCACTTTTTCGACGTGGCTACAGGCGAGGCGATCGGTCGCGCGTACGGCGAAGCGAAGACTGCGTCGCTTGTCGGGGGACAGATATCGACGTCGGCCGATTGAGTGCCTGCCAGCATCATTTGCCTCGATGTCGATACTCGGCCTCAGGGCTTCTGCGCAAACGCTGGCGAAGGTAGCTGGTCTATGGCGTGTCCCGGGCGAGTCCGATGTCCCTACCAGTCGTTCGAGAGCGTCAAATTTGACCAGAATGACTTCTGCCGTCAGAACGACGGTTTCGCTCCATACAGTCACGGCGCCTGCTTCGAGCGAGTGGTCTTGAGGACCCCGGAACGGTCTGTCTGACGCTCGCGGTCGCCCGAACTGGTGCAAGCGCTGGCGAAATGCTTGCAAAGTGGTGTCCAGTTCGGATTGAACAACCAGCAAAGACCTGAAAAACCAGCTGTTCTCTGATGGGCACGGGTGGTTTCGAACCACCGACCTCTCGCGTGTGAAGCGAGCGCTCTCCCACTGAGCTACGCGCCCTATGTCCTGCAAACCGCTGCTTTGTACCGAGCCGCTTTCACGTGGTTAGGCCCAAAATGCTCCCCACAAAGTACACGGTGTACTTGTGCAATCACGGTTCGGCGTGGCCTCGTCGATGACTTTATCGCGGTTCGTCTCCACGTTCGGACCTCGGACTCCCATCTACCGCTGGGAGCTGCCGAAGACGTGCTGCTCGAGCCAGCCGCTTCTGAAGGCGTGGCGCGGGTCAAGGCGTTCGGCCAGCGCCGAGAAGTCGTCGAGCTTCGGGTATTGGTCGCGGAGCTGCTCGTTCCCGGCGAGAAACACCTTGCCCCAATGCGGACGGGCTCCGAGCGGGAGCAACACGCTCTCAATCACGGTCAGCGCGGAGCGTACGAGCTCTGGCTCGGGCCGCCAGGTGAAATGGATCGCCAGTGAGTCGCGGGCGTATGACGGGCTCATCCAAAGCTGATCAGCGGCAACTGCTCTGAGCTCAGAGATCAGCAGCGCCGGCCGTATTCGATCACCGATAGCCCGCATCGCCTCCACCGCCTCGGTCGCAGCGCTCCAGTCGAGCAGGAACTCGGACTGCAGTTCAGCTCCGGCGCTCGGCGTAAAGCCGATGCGAAAGTGCGGAAGCCTGTCAAACGAAGGGCCTTCCAGACCCAGCTGCGGTGTGCAGTTGGCGGTGTCCAGGTCACCGACAGGGTGCAGGTCCCGTTCGGCTGATCGTCCGGCGCTGAGCGCCGGATGCAGCGGCGCGCTGTCACCGGCGACCCGCTGCTTCACCCAAGCTTGAGTGACGCTGTCGGCCCAGCGGGTGAACAGGCTGACGCTGTAGGCGGAACCCATCACCGCCCGTAGCTCCACGATCAGAGTGGACCATGGTACGTCCTGGACCACGAACTGTCTGACCGTGTACGCGGGCTCGATATCGATGCCGACACTCACGACCGCGCCTAGCGCCCCGAGTCCCACCACGCACCCGTTGAAGTCGGGGCTGCCGCGCTTCACATGCACCGAGTTGCCCTCGGCGGTGATGATCTCCAACGAGCTGACAGAGGTGCCGAGGCCCCCGTTGCCGGTGCCTGAGCCGTGGGTTCCGGTGGCGATCGCACCGGCGACCGTGATGTGCGGGAGCGAAGCGAAGTTGGCCAGAGCCATGCCATGACGATCGAGCTCCAGAGCCAGCGTCCCGTAGGTGGTGCCGCCGCTCACGGTCGCGGTGCCGCGATCAAGATCGACCTCGATCGATTGCGGCAGGCTCCGCATATCGACCAGCACGTCGGAATCGGCAATCGCATTAAACGAGTGGCGAGAGCCGAGGAAGCCCACTTTCGCGGAGTTCGAGATGAGCTGGCGAACAGCGTCGAGCGAGTCGGGCCTGACGACCTGCCCGCGGTACGAGTAGTTGCGCGACCAGTTGGACTCTTGACGCGTGTCGCTCTGCTCGCCGCTTACCCCGGACATCGTTCGCTCTTTCTGGCCTTCCGTCGCTGCTTCAAAGTGTCGCCGCGCCCGGCCCTCGCGGAGCACGCCTCCGGCTTGGAGGCGAGAAGCTGCGCTGTTGATCTGGCCGTTGCATCGTATGAGACGCACGAGGCGGGGATAGTGGCGGCCCTGCAGACGTAGTCGTGCGAGGTTCCGTTGAAGACCAGCACGAGACTGCTGACTGCGATCAGAATCGCGGCGCTCACGCTGGTTGCCGCGTTTACGAGGACACTTTGGAGGTTGTGATAGATTAATAACTATTATGAATACGAAACTACTTGACCGAGCCGAGACGCGGGCCGCAGAGCCGGCAGTAGAGCTACAAGACCTGGGTCGCAACCGACGGATCGCGATCCTGCTGATCTGCTGCACGAGCATCCTCATCGTGGGGCTCGATGTCACCGCCGTGAACGTGGCGGTGCCCTCGATCGGACGCGATCTGCACGCGAGCATCTCCGGTCTGCAGTGGGTGATTGACGCCTACACGCTGGTGATGGCGAGCCTCTTGATGTTCGCTGGATCGACTGGCGACCGGCTTGGCCGCAAACGCGTATTCATGACCGGACTGACGGTCTTCCTGGCCGCCTCGGCGCTCTGCAGCGTCGCGTCGAGCGTGGGCATGCTGGTGGCCTTCCGGGCGCTGCAGGCGATCGGCGGCTCGATGCTCAACCCGGTGGCGATGTCGATCATCACCAACACATTCACCGATCCGCGCGAGCGCTCGCAGGCGGTCGGCATCTGGGGGGCGATGGTCGGTGTCTCGATGGCGCTCGGTCCGGTCGTCGGAGGGGCGCTGGTGAGCGCGGTCAGCTGGCGCGCGATCTTCCTGCTCAACATACCGATCGGCCTGATCGGTCTCGCTTTGACGGCGCGCTTCGTGCCTGATTCCAAGGCGCCGGTGGCACGTCGTTTCGATCCCGTCGGCCAGGCGCTGATGATCGTCATGATCGCGACGCTGACCTACGGGATCATCGAAGCTCCGACGCATGGCTGGGGATCGGCCACGACCCTGGTCGCCTTCGCCGCGGCGCTGCTGGCGCTGATCGGACTGCTCTACGCCGAGCCGCGCCGCCGCGATCCGCTGGTTGACCTGCGCTTCTTCCGCTCGGTCCCGTTCTCCAGCGCGATCGTGATCGCGATCGCCGCCTTTGCGGCGTTCGGCGGCTTCCTCTTCCTGAACACGCTCTATCTCCAGGACGTACGCGGGCTCTCACCGATTCACGCCGGACTGGACACGCTGCCGCTGGCGGTGATGATGATGCTGGTCGCGCCGATCTCCGGGCGGATCGTCGGGCGCCGTGGGGCGCGGCTGCCGCTGCTCACGGCCGGCATCGCCTACGTGATCGCCTGCGGGATGCTGCTCTCGCTGAGCGCGCACACATCGCTTGCCTGGCTGTTCCTCGCTTACGTGATCTTCGGGCTCGGCTTCGGCGCGGTCAACGCGCCCGTCACCAACACGGCCGTATCGGGCATGCCGCGCGCGCAGGCGGGAGTCGCGGCCGCTACCGCTACGACCTCGCGGCAGTTCGGGCAGACGCTGGGTGTCGCGGTAGTGGGCGCGATCGTCAGCTCGAGGATCACCGGCAGCGACCACGCCGGCCTCGCCGCCGCGATGCATCCTGCCTGGTGGGTACTGGTGGGCTGCGGTGTGCTGATGCTGGTGCTCGGGCTGGTCGCGACCAGCTCCCGCGCCAAGGCCAGCGCGCAATGTACGGCGCTCGAACTGAACCCGGAGTCCGTTGGGCAATAGCCTTGGCCCGATGAGTGAAGGTCAAGACGCTTCCCAACCGCGGGACACCGCAGCGCTCTCTACCGAGGTCTGGCTGTTGATGTCAGACCTGGTGCTGGCCAAACAGCGCCGGCGCGAGGTCGTCGACGCCGTGGGAATCAGCTTCGCAAGGACCCGTGCCCTGCGGCGCTTGTCGCGCCGCTCGATGTCAATGACTGAACTCGCTCAGTCACTGGAGATCGACAAGCCGAACGCGACCACCGTCGTAGACGAACTCGAGGCGCTTGGTCTGGTTCGGCGCACCCAACACCCGACAGACCGCCGGGCCAAGGTTGTTGAGACGACCGCTAAAGGCAACGCCGCTGCGGCACGCGCCGACGAGATCCTTGGCACCCCTCCGCCGGCGATCAGTGAGCTGGGCCGCGAGCGTCTGACCACGCTCAGAGAGATCCTCAAGCAGGCTGCCGACGCAGAGCGAGAGTGAGGTCGTTCGCCACGGCGCAGCGTTTGCGGATTTATCTCGCATTAATGTGAAAACGCCGTTCGAACCAGCCCCCGCTTGGCTACTCTCCCGGGTCGGCAAGCAAGCCAGAAAAGGGGCAGATGTGAGATTTGATCGTTTCGTACCGAGGTCGCTGTTGGCCGTCGTCGCCGTATCGACGAGCGCGGCGGTGCTGGTCGCTATGCCCGCGTCCAGCTTGGCGTCGACCCAGTTCAAGACCGGTACCTACACCGGCAGGACGGGCCAGAACGCCAAGCTCAAATTCCTGTTGCGGCACCTCACGGGATGTACCGGCAAGACCGCGAGCCAGGTCACGTATTGCCTCGGTGAAACGGTTCAGGCGAACGTCAATCTGAAGTGTCCGGACGGCACCACGAGCAACAGCTACCTGGATATCGAAGGCAGCCTGACAGCGAACGGCGTGCTCAAGTACACCGTCAGCGGCGGTGAGAGCGAACTGATCAATCTCAAGGTCACGCCAGCGGGCAAGATCTCCGGCTACGTGACGATCAAACAGCCCGAGGGCGACGCGGCCAAGCCGGTCTGCAGCTCCGGCAAGGTCGTGATCCACGCCAAGCTGACCTGATACGTCCTTGTCGCGGCCCAGTGCTTGCGTGATCGAGGCTTCAGCGACTCAACTTGGTCTCGGCGGCGGCCCGCTGGCCGCCGCTTACGCAGGCTCGGTCCCGGCCCCCGGCCTTGGCTTCGTAGAGCGCCTGGTCCGCTCGCGCCACCAACGCCTCGGCCGTCTCGCCTGGTTCGCGGAAGGCGATCCCCGCTGAGCAGGTCTCGTCACCCGGGACCTGGGCGCGTATCCGATCGACCGACCTCAGGGTCGCCCCGGAATCGCCGTTGAAGATCAGCACGCCAAACTCCTCGCCGCCGAGCCGCGCCACAAAGTCATGGTCACGGACCACCGAGCGCCAGCCGACTCCGGCCTGCTGCAGCAGGCCGTCGCCTGCCGGGTGTCCAAATCTGTCGTTGAAGTGCTTGAAGTGGTCGAGGTCGAGGATCACGACCGCAAACGGCTGGCTCTCGGAGATCGCCAATGCGAGACGGTCGTCCCAGGCACGGCGATTTGGCAGCTGGGTCAGCTGGTCGGTGTGGGCCTCATCAGTGAGATGGTCGATCACGTCGGCCCGGGCGATCACAGCGGCGCCTTCATGTCCGAGCACCGACGCCATCACGACCCGCGGATCGCTGAGGCTGCTGACGTCGTACCAGCCGACCACCAGCACGCCGATCGCGCGGCCATCGTGGATCAGCGGCTCGTAGAGCACCGATGTCGGGCTGCCTGCCGCGCGCCAAGTCCCGACGTTGCCGACGCGTGACTCGATGTTGTCGGTGACCAGCACTGACCTGCGGGAGTTGAAAGCGTCCTCCACCGCGCTTCCCAAGGCGGCGGGGGTGCTCAGCCATTGGGACGGGTTTTCGATCGTTCCCGAAGTGAAATGCAGCGACTCGGCGTTGGCTGAAGACTCGAAGAGCAGGGCAGCGGTGGCACCACTGATGTCCTTCACGGCCTGACAGACGTCGACTCGCGCATCGGGGCTGTCAAACAGCTTCTGCAGGGTCTGATTGACCTGCACGAGCATCTCGGCGCCGTGGCGGGTCTGGGCGGCCCGGCGGCGGATGTCGGCCACGAGGTTCTGTGTGACCAGGCCAAAGACAGCACTCACGGCCAGCGTCAGCAGGGTCCCGCGGTAGCCGCTGGATGGATACTTGGGCGCCCCGATCGCGATCAGCGGGATCAGGTACATGGCGGCTAGGCCAAGCAGGACGATCAGTAAGTCCTGGCGCTTGCGCAGGTACAAGGCGGTTTGGAAGATCGCCAGCAATGCGACGCCGCTGACCCCGGACGTTGCTCCGCCGCACGCCTGCCGCATTAGACCGACGGCTGCGATGAAACCGAGCGCGGCCACGACGCTCCCGGTTCTGATGTCACCGCGGACCGTGCGCGCGATGCCGAACGCCCAAGAGAGCAGAACCAGGGCGATTGACCCGACGTATTCCGTCCAATTCATCGGTGTCCCGATCGTGCCCGCGATCCAGGCGAGCGCGGTGACTGCGATGAACGGAGAGAGCTCCTTTACGGCCTTGCCAGCGACACCAGCCGACAAGCCATCACTCCCCGGTCGGTTGCTCGTGGCGAACGACATTTACCCGATTGTGACAACCCGTAGAGACATCCAACGCAGTAGTGGTGGCCAGCGAGCCACCACTAAACGCAGCTGACTAAAGTCGCACCAGATTTTCGCGTGTCACCCCGCGGGTGACACCGCGCAGGTCCACGAACAGCGCAGCGTCGCCTGCGATCTGGAGATGATCGATTCCCGGATGAGCCGTGACCAGCACAACCGCGTCGGCGTTTTCGAGCGCTTCGTCCAGCGGGCTGTTGGTCAGGTCGAACTTGGCAAGCTCGGGCACATGCGGGTCGTGATAGACGAGATCGGCGCCACGACGCAGCAGCTCTTCGATGATCCGCAGCGCCGGAGACTCGCGGATGTCGCCGATCCCGCCCTTGTAGGCAACTCCCAGCAAAACGATCTTCGACCCGCGGATCGGCTTGGAGGCATCGTTCAGCGCCAACTCGATGCGCTCGACGCAGTGCAGCGGCATCTGCTGGTTGATCTTGCCGGCGAGCTCGATGAACTCGGTCGACATCTGGAACTCGCGAGCCCGCCAGGTCAGGTAGAAGGGATCGACCGGCAGGCAGTGGCCGCCCATGCCGGGGCCCGGCTCGAAACGCATGAAGCCGTAGGGCTTGGTGGCAGCCGCGTCGACGACCTCCCAGATATCGATGCCCATGCGCTCGGCGACCATCGAGAGTTCGTTGACCAGCGCGATGTTGACCGAACGGAAGATGTTCTCGAGCAGCTTCGTGAGCTCCGCGGCCTCCGGCGTCGACACGCGAACGATCGTCTTGCAAACGCGGCTGTAGAGCTCAGCGGCGCGTTCTGTGCACGCCTCGGTGATGCCGCCCACGACCTTCGGCGTGTTCTTGAGCGTGTAGTCGGTGCGGCCCGGGTCGACGCGCTCCGGTGAGAAGGCGACGTTGAATCCCTCGCCGACGGTCAGCGAGGTTGCTCGCTCCAAAACCGGCACCAGCAGTTCGCGCGTCGTGCCCGGGTAGGTGGTGGACTCGAGCACGATCAGCTGTCCCTCGCGTACGACTGCGGCCAGCGCCGCCGCCGAATCCTCCAGTGGGCCGAGGTCCGGCTCGCGGTTGGCGGTCAGTGGGGTAGGGACGCAGATGATGATCGCTTCGGCCTGCGCCAGCGGTGCGTAGTCCGTGCCGGCACTGACGCTGCCGAGCACCGACCGCAGAAGCTCTGAGGAGATGTCCTCGACGTACGACTCGCCCGTCGCCAACTGGTCGATCTTGCGTTGATCCAGGTCGACCGCGATCACCTGTTCACCAGCCTGCGCGAACGCGACGACCAGCGGTAGCCCCACATATCCAAGTCCAACAACGCCTATGGCCATAGGGGTTGAGGCTATCGGGTGACTCGGGAGAGCTGCAAAAGGGCGAAGCGAACCACTAGCATCGCTCGCTGGATCGTGTGCGTGGTGCTGATGGTCTGGCCCCTTGCGATGGAGAACTGTGAACCAGGTCAGGTCCGGAAGGAAGCAGCCTTAAGCGGCACTCTTCAGGCGCTACCGGGATCCCAGCCGGAGTCACGTACGCGGTCCACTTAGACTCGCTCACTATGGGTGGGGCGCCAGATTTCCGGATCCGGCCCGCGCAGACCGGCGAAGCACAGTCGCTGAGCGCGCTGGCGATGCGCTCCAAAGCGCACTGGGGCTACGACGCTCAGTTCATGGATAAGGTGCGGCGGCTGCTGACCTTCACAGAGGCCGATCTCGTGGGCTCAGTGGTCTATGTGCTCAGCATCGACGACCAAGCGCTCGGCGTCTACCGGATCACCGGCACCCCGCCTGAGGGCGAGCTTGAGGACCTCTGGCTCGACCCGAGCCTGATCGGACGCGGGCTTGGCCGGAGCCTCTTCGAACATGCGCTGGGCAGGGCACGCGAGCTGCGGTTTGACTCGCTCGTGATCGAAGGTGAGCCGAACGCCGTGGGCTTCTACGGGACGATGGGAGCGCAACAGATCGGCGCTCGGCGTTCGCCTTCCGGCAGGACATTGCCGCTATTGCGGGTGATGCTCTAGGCGCGGCGTCCGTTTGGCATTAGAGCGTCGAGTCGCCTGTCTAGACTCGGACTCCCGTGTCCGCTGGCCCATCGCTCTATCGACGTCATCGCCCGCGCACGTTCGCGGACGTTGTGGGGCAGGAACACGTCGTACGCACGCTTTCGCACGCGGTTGAACGCGACCAGATCCATCACGCCTACCTGTTCGTGGGCTCTCGCGGTACCGGCAAGACGAGCATGGCCAAGATCCTGGCCGCGTGCCTGAACTGCGACAACGGCCCGACGATCACGCCCTGCGGCAAATGCGACTCGTGTGTCTCGATCGCGAGCGCTACCTCGCTCGACGTGATTGAGATGGATGCCGCTTCCAACAACTCGGTGGATGACATCCGCGAACTGCGTGAGAAGGTCGCCTACGCGCCGGTCTCCGGCAAGCACAAGGTCTACATCCTTGATGAGGCCCACATGCTCTCGACGCAGGCGTGGAACGCCTTTCTCAAGACGCTCGAGGANNCCGACTTCGGCCGTCCCTCGGCCGAGCAGGTCGCGACTGTCGTGAGGCGCGTGGCCGAGCGTGAGTCGATCACCGTCGATGACAGCGCCGCGGCGCTGATAGCCCGGCACGCGACCGGCTCCTTCCGTGACGCGCTCGGCACGCTCGAGCAGCTGCTCACCTACGTGGGCGACGAGCCGATCAGGCCACAGGATGTACTCGACGTGCTCGGCATCGCCGACGCCGAGCAGCTGTTCGCCGCGGTTGACGCGATCGTCGCGCGGGATCCGGCGGCGGCGCTGCGCGCCGCCGCCATCCTGGCCGCCTCAGGCCGCGACCCCGGCCAGGTCCTGCGTGACCTCGAAAGCCACGCCCGTGAGCTGCTCACCGTCCAGATCCTGCGCCAGGTGCCCGCCGAGTTGCGCGTGACCCCGGACCGGGACGCGCGGCTGCTCGAGCAGGCCGGGACGCTCGCCGACACCGATGCGGTCCGCCTCCTCGAGCTGGTGAGCGCGTCGCTTGAAGCGACCGCCAACGGCGCCCAGCCCCGCATCCAGCTCGAGCTCGTGCTGATCAAGGCCGCCGCACCCGAGACCGACCCGTCGGTCAGCGCGCTGCTGGCCAGGATCGAGCGCCTTGAACGTGGGGGGGCCGCGACCGTCAGAGCGGTCGCGGCGGTAGCGCCGCTCGCGGCACCGGCACCGGTTCCAAACCCCGCGCCTACCCCCGTCAGTACGCCCGCCCCGGTCGCTACGCNNGTCGCTACGCCCGCGCCGGTCGCCGACACCGCGACGCCCGCGATTCCACCACGCGTTGTCGTGCCCGAGCCGGATGCCCTGATCGTCAGCGCCGCGGCGCCACCAGCCGTGGATCCGCCGACGCGTGACTCGACTCTGGGGGAGAAACCCGGCCCTACGCCGAGTTTCTCCCCCAGAGTCGCCGGCCCGGTCGTCGATCCAGCCCAGGGCTGGCAGTCTTCGGATGAGCCGCCGGACTCGGTCGACGATCTACGGGCGCCGGTGGCGGATGAGAGCGCCGGATTTGTCGCCGATTCGGCGTTTGACGAGCTCGCGACACCGTCCGCCCCCGTTTCCGAGCCAGAGCCCGCACCGCAGCCGCCTCACAGGCTCGAGCCTAACCCTGAACCTGAGCCTGAGGTTGTGGCTGAGATCGCCCAGCCAGTAACGGATCCAGGGGTCATGGACCTCGGTCAGATCGCCTCGCTGTGGCCGGCCGTTGTGGAGATGGTGCGCGGCGGCAACGCGATGCTCGCGGTGCTGCTGGACGGGGCCAGACCGTCGGCCTTGAACAACAGTGAGCTGGTCCTGATGTTTCCGGCCGAGGCCGAGTTCTACAAGCGCAAGGCCGAGCAGGATGAGCACCGCAAGGCGACCGCCGACGCGCTGCGCAACGTCACCGGCATGTCGCTGGCGCTGCGCTACGAGCTCGCGGATGCCAGCGCTGAGATCCCGCCGGAGTTGATCCCCGAGCCGGAGCCGCTGAGTGCGGACGAGTTGGTTGCGAGGTTCGTTGAGGAGTTCGGCGCGCAGGAGATTCCAGACATCGAAGAGGAGGTGGACAGCTGATGCCCCAGCCCAACATGCAGCAGATGCTCAAGCAGGTACAGAAGATGCAGGCCGATATGGCCAAAGCTCAGGAAGAGCTCAAGACTGAGGTCGTCGAGGCGACGGCCGGCGGCGGCGTGGTCACGGTCGAGGTCACCGGTGAGCTCGTGGTCAAGTCGATCAAGATCGCGCCCGAGGCTGTCGACCCGGATGACGTTGAGATGCTCGCTGATCTGGTGCTGGCCGCTGTCAACCAAGGGCTGCAGGCCGCTCAGGATCTGGCGGCACAGCGACTCGGCGCAGCCACCGGTGGTCTCGGTGGCGCCGGCGGCCTGGGTGGACTTGGCCTGCCTGGCTTCTAGGCCGGGCTCCAACCTCAACGATCGATCGTGAGTTCCTACGCGCCGCCACTGCAGAGGCTGATCACGGAGCTGTCCAAGCTTCCGGGCGTCGGCGGCCGCACCGCGCAGCGCTTGGCATTTCACCTGTTGCGCGCCAGCGAAGAGGACGCCTTCGCGCTGGCCGAGGCGATCCGCGAGGTCAAGCTCAAGATCACCTTCTGCGAGATCTGCTTCAACCTCGCCGAAGGCGGGCTCTGCCGGATCTGTGAGGACGAGCGCCGCGACCCGGAGCTGATCTGTGTGGTTGAGGAGCCCGCCGACGTGATCTCTATCGAGCGCACGCATGAGTTCCGTGGGCGCTACCACGTGCTGGGTGGCGCGCTCTCACCGATCGATGGCATCGATCCCGAGGATTTGAAGATCGAGCAGCTCTACCGCCGCGTGCGCGATGGTGCCATCCGCGAAGTGGTGATCGCAACCAACCCCACCACCACGGGCGAAGCGACGGCGATGCACGTCGCCGCCGGAATCCGCGCCTTCGCCCCCGAGGTGGTTGTCACGCGGCTCGCGTCGGGTCTGCCGGTCGGTGCTGACCTCGAGTACGCAGACGAGCTCACGCTGGCGCGCTCTTTCGCGGGACGCCGCACGGTCTGAAGCGGCTCTGCGTCGAACGTTGTGGATTTACTTCGGACCCCCCGAAGTAAATCCACAACGTTCACGACGTGACCGGCCGGCGCGCGAGTCCGTAACCTGAAAAACGATGGATCAGCCAACCGTAGTCATGAAATTCGGCGGTACCTCGGTCGCAGACGCCGAGCGCATCAAGCGCGCCGCCCGTCGCATCGTTGCCCAGCGTGAGCAGGGCAAACGTGTCGTTGCCGTGCTCTCTGCCCGCGGTCACACGACCGATGAGCTGATCAAGGCAGCTGAAGAGGTCTCCCCGCATCCGGACCCGCGAGAGATGGACATGCTGCTCTCCACCGGAGAGCGGATCTCATGCGCGCTCTGCGCGATGGCGATCAACGACCTCGGGCACAAGGCGATCTCCCTGACCGGCTCACAGGCGGGCATCGTGACCGACACCTCGCACACCCGGGCCCGCATCCTCGACGTCCGCGCTGACCGTATCCGCCAGGCGCTGGATGAGGACATGATCGTGCTGGTCGCGGGCTTCCAGGGCGTTTCAACCAGCCTTGACGTGACCACGCTCGGTCGAGGCGGCTCCGACACGACCGCGGTCGCGGTCGCGGCGGCGCTGAACGCCGAGGTCTGCGAGATCTACACCGACGTCCGCGGCGTCTACAGCGCCGACCCCCGGCTGGTTCCCGATGCCCGCAAGTTGCCGGTCGTCTCGTTCGAGGAGATGCTGGAGATGGCCGCCTCAGGCGCCAAAGTCCTGCAGCTTCGCTCGGTCGAGTATGCCCGCACGCACGGCGTCCGGATCCACTGCCGCGCGAGCTTTGAGGACGGGCCAGGTACCTTTGTTATCGGAGAAGATGAGACGATGGAGCATCCGCTAATCACCGCCGTGACGCACTCGACCGACGAGGCGCGCATCACCCTGACGGGCGTACCAGACCGCCCCGGTGCTGCCGCATCCGTTTTCGAGGCGCTCGCCGCAGCCGGCTGCAACGTCGACACGATCATCCAGAACGAGCCCAAGGGTGACGGCGCCGAAGCCGAACTCAGCTTCACGATCCCGTCCGAGGACCTGCGCGATGCCGAGGTCGCGCTCGCCCCGGTGATCACCGAGCACGGCATGCGGATCGGGACTGATCAGCAGATCGGCAAGGTCTCGATCATCGGCGCCGGAATGCGCTCACATCCGGGCGTCGCCGCGAGCGTCTTCCGCACGCTCGCCACGCAGGAGATCAACATCGAGATGATCTCCACCTCGCCGATCAAGATCTCCTGCATCATCCGCGCCGAACGGGTGCCCGAGGCCGTTCGCGCCCTGCACTCCGCGTTCCAACTCTCCGAGACCGACATCCACGAAGATCCGCCGATGGGGCAGACGCCGCGATGACCGCCACCGCCCATGATACCGGTGTACCGGATCCCACCCGCCCTACCGGCTACCGGATCGCTGTGGTCGGGGCGACCGGCGCCGTCGGCACGGTGATGCTGCAGTGCCTGCATGAGCGCGGGCTCGATCTCGACAATGAGATCGTGCTGTTCGCGACCGAGCGCTCGGCCGGCAAGGTGATCGACGGGCGCACCGTGCAGGCGCTGAACGACGACGCCGACCTCAGCGGCATCGACATCGCACTGTTCTCCGCGGGCGGTGGTACCTCCAAGCAGTGGGCGCCACGCTTCGTCGAGGCCGGCGCGACCGTGATTGACAACTCTTCCGCCTTCCGGCGCGATCCCGAGGTGCCGCTGGTCGTCTCCGAGGTCAACCCGCACGCGCTGCGTGGAATCGGACCCGCCCACCCCAAGCTGATCGCGAATCCGAACTGCTCGACCATGCAGTTGATGGTGGCGCTGGCGCCGATCCATCGCGCCGTCGGGATCGAGCGGCTGATCGTCTCGACCTATCAGTCGGTGTCGGGCACCGGCGTCAACGCGCTGCGGGCGCTCGACGCCGAGGCCGAGGCTTCGCTGCACGGGAAGCCGATGCCTGCGCCTGAGATCTACCCGGAGAACATCGCCTTCAACGTGATCGGTGCCGCCGGCAACTTCGTCGACGGTGACGACCACACCGACGAAGAGCGCAAGATGATGTTCGAGACCCACAAGATCCTCGAGGATGAGTCGATCGGGGTGGCCGTCACCTGTGTGCGAGTGCCGGTGCGGATGGGCCATTCGGAGTCGGTCAACATCCAGACGCGTGAGCCGCTCAGCGCACATGACGCGGTCGAGCTGCTGTCAAAGGCGCCCGGCCTGATCCTTGAGAACGTGCCGACGCCACTGCGCGCCGAGGGTCGCGATGAGGTCTTTGTCGGGCGCATCCGCGCCGACATCTCGCATCCGCGGGGCCTCTGGATGTTCGTTGTGGCGGACAACCTGCGCAAGGGCGCCGCTACAAACGCGGTCCAGATCGCCGAAGTGCTGATCCGCGACGGGATCGTCTCCGCCGCGGCCGCGGCGGCTTAGCCGCTACTGCGGCCTGGCCTCAGGGTCTGGCGATTGGCGTCGCCAGCACGGTCTGCAGCACGCGCCGGACTTGGTCGACCGTGACCACGCCGCGCAGGATCCCACTGGTGTCGACGGCCACCACGGCACCGAGCCGGCCGAGCGCCTCGATCGTCAAGAGGTCGGTTAGCGGCTGGCTCTCCTGGACCTGCATCAGTGCCGGTGCGTCGGACTCGAGGATCGCGCCGGTGGTTATCCAGCCCTCACCCGCGTCGACCCGCTCCTGTGCGCGTTCGCGGCGAGCGATGCCGATGAAGTAGCCGTCGCCATCGACCACCGGTAGCCACTGCTCGTTGTAACGCAGGAAGTACTCGTCAAGGGCCTGGGCGACAGTTGTCGTGCCCGGCACGACCACCGGTTCGTGATCCATGATGTCCGCCACGCGGACCCCCTGGACCCGCTGGGCCGCCGCCGTGCCGCCCATGGCGGCGTGCGCCGACTGCCAGATCATGAACGCGAGGAACAGCAGCCAGATCCCGGTGAAGCTCTGGTTGGTCGCAAACGCCAGCACCAGGCCGATGGCGGCAAGCAGGAACGCGAAGCCCTCACCGATCCGGGCCGCCGCGCGGGTGCCGCGCAGCTTGTCGCCGGTTACGCGCCAGACGATCGCGCGGGCGATCCGGCCGCCGTCGAGCGGATAGGCCGGAACGAGGTTGAAGACGAGGATCAATGCGTTCATCGGTACCAGCCAGCTGAGCGCCAGCAGCACTGGCGTGATCGGTGCGTTGCTGTTCAGTTCGACCGCGTGCCAGAGGCGGTGTGGCCCGACGATCGCCATGTCAAGGCCGAGGCAGACCAGCAGGACCAGCAGCGTGCCGAGCGGGCCGGCGACGGCAATGCGGAACTCCTCGCCGGGCGTATTCGCCTCGCGGCTCATGTGGGTGGTGCCGCCGAAGAGGAAGAGTTCGATACGGGTTACGCCGACGCCCTCGTGTCGCGCGACCACGGCGTGACCGAGTTCGTGCACGATCAGTGAGACGAAGAACAGCAGCACCGTCGCGACCGTCGTGATGTACGCGACGTCGTTCGAGGAGTGCAGCGCGTCGCGAAACGACCCCGATAAAAGGAAGATCAGGATGAACAGCATCAGGAACCAGGTGGCGTCGACGCCGATCCTGATCCCGGCGATGCTCATCAGCTTGATCGAGCGTTGGCCTCGAAACATGCTGCAATGGTCGCACAGCAGTCTTCAAACGACGGGAGCGCATGAATGGCTACGGCATTGTCAGAGCTGAAGGAGCGGCTTGGGGAGATCGCGGACCTGAGGCACGCAGGCTCGGTTCTGAACTGGGACCAGAGCGTGATGATGCCCCCGAAAGGCTCCGCCCAGCGCGGTGAGGCGCTTGCCACAGTCGCGCGGATTCAGCACGAGCGGTTCATCGCCGCAGACACCGGGCGCCTGCTCGAAGCCGCCGCAGCCGAGGTGGAGGGCCAGCCGGATGACTCCGATGAGGTGCGCCTCGTGAGCAAGACGCGACGCGACTACGACAAGGCGCGGCGCGTGCCTTCGGCGCTGGCCGCAGCGATGGCAAAGGCGTCGTCCACCGGGTACGAAGCTTGGGTGGCGGCCCGTGCCGCCGATGACTTCGCGATGTTCGTGCCTTACCTGCAGCACAACCTTGACCTGGTGCGCGAATACATCGACTGCTTCGACGAGTACGACGCACCGTATGACGTCGTCCTTGACGATTACGAGCCTGGTGGCACGAGCGTGCATGTGCGTGCCCTGTTTGACGAGCTAAAGGGCGAGCTGGTGCCGCTGATCGCTCAGCTTCGTGATCACGAGGTCGACGCTTCGCCGCTGCACGTGGCCTACCCGATCGCGGGGCAGCGGCAGCTCTCCGGCGAGGTGATCCGGCTGATGGGGTACACCGATGATGGCTGGCGTTTCGACGACACCGTGCACCCCTTCGCCAGCAGTTTCGGGCGTGGTGACGTACGCATCACCACTCGTTTTGAGGACGACTATTTCCCGATGGGTCTCTATGGCGCGATGCACGAATGCGGCCACGGCCTCTACGAGCAAGGGGTCTCAGAGGCCTTGCAGCGCACGCCGCTGTCGCATCCGCCGTCACTGGCGTTGCACGAGTCTCAGAGCCGGATGTGGGAGAACTTCGTCGGCCGCGGCCGGCAGTTCAATCACTTCCTGAACCCGCGTTTGGTTGCGCTTGCCGGCGGTGCGCTCGACGGCTTCTCAGCCGACGCCGTGTTCAAGGCGCTCAACGCCGTCAAGCCGACCTTGATCCGCTTCGAAGCCGACGAGACCACCTACGGGATGCACATCATCCTGCGCTTTGAGTTGGAGCAGGAGTTGCTCGAGGGCAAGCTGGCGCTTGCCGACCTTCCTGAAGCCTGGAACTCACGGATGCGCGACTACCTGGGTATCGAGGTGCCGAGCGACGCCGACGGCGTACTGCAGGACGTGCACTGGGCGGCTGGACTGATCGGATACTTCCCCACCTACGCGCTCGGAAACCTGATCGCGGGTCAGCTTTGGGAGAAGATCGAGCAGGATCTGCCGGATCTCGACGCGCAGATCGCCGCAGGTGAGCTTCAGGGGCTGCGCGAATGGCTGGGGGAGAACGTCCACCGTCACGGTGGCAAGTTTTCCAGTGCCGAACTGCTTCAGCGGGTGGTGGGCGAGCCGATCGCCGTAGGCCCGTTCGTCAGGCACCTCAAGGCGAAGCTCAGTGACGTGTACGAGCTGCCCCTGGCGTAGGATCGAGATTCGGTCGCTGCGCCCGGGTTCTCGGTCCCACGGACCCGGAATCTGAATCGCAGTATTGACCCAACCTTGAATCGCAATCGACTTAGAAGACAGCATTAGGAGATGAAACAGTGAGCAAAACCCCTGTGAAGGTCGCCGTCACCGGCGCCGCCGGTCAGATTGGGTACGCCCTGTTGTTCCGGATCGCCAGTGGCGCGCTGCTCGGCCCCGACACCCCCGTGCAGCTCTCGCTGCTTGAGATCCCGGCCGCCGTGAAGGCGGCGGAGGGCACCGCAATGGAGCTCGATGACGGCGCCTATCCGCTGCTTGCCGGGGTCGACATCAGTGACGACCCCAACAAGGCGTTTGACGGCGTCAACATCGCGTTGCTGGTCGGCGCCCGCCCGCGCAGCGCCGGCATGGAACGCGGTGACCTGCTGGAGGCCAACGGTGGCATCTTCAAGCCGCAGGGCCAGGCGCTCAACGCCAACGCCGCGTCTGACATCAAGGTGCTGGTGGTCGGTAACCCAGCCAACACCAACTCGCTGATCGCCCAGCAGAACGCCGCTGACATTCCGGCCGGCCGGTTCACGGCTATGACCCGTCTTGACCACAACCGCGCCAAGGCGCAGCTGTCAAAGAAGACCGGGGTACCGGTCAAGGACATCACCAACGTGACGATCTGGGGTAACCACTCGGCGACCCAGTACCCGGACATATTCCATGCGAAGGTAGCCGGGGAAAACGCCGCCACAAAGATCGACGACCAGGCCTGGCTCGAGGGAGACTTCATCCCCACCGTCCAGAAGCGTGGCGCCGCGATCATTGACGCACGCGGTGCTTCGAGCGCAGCCTCAGCCGCGAGTGCGGCTATCGACCACGTTCGTGACTGGGTACTTGGTACGCCTGAGGGCGACTGGGTGTCGATGGCGATTCCGTCGGACGGCTCGTACGGTGTGCAGGAGGGGCTGATCTCGAGCTTCCCGGTCACATGTGCCGATGGCGAGTACACGATCGTTCAGGGCCTTGATCTGAGTGAGTTCTCTCAGTCACGGATCGCTGCAACAGTGACCGAACTCGCTGAAGAGCGCGAGGCGATCACTGCTCTTGGCCTGATCTAGCCCTTGGGTCTGCTCGGCCCGGGCTGCGCCGGACCGAAGGTCTTGCTGGTGCGTGTGGGGGCGGCTCCGTTGGAGCCGCCCCCACAGCGCTGATAACGACTGCCCTGCGGCAGTGACTACTTAGCTGCAGACTCAGCAGCGACAGCGTGCCAACCCTGGCCGTCACGCTTGACAAGACCTGCCGAGGTCAGGGTGGGCATCACCCGGTACAGGTAGTTCGGCTCGATCTTGAGCGACTCCGCAATCTGCGGGATCGTGATGCCGGGCTGGCTGCGTACCAGCTCCAAGGCCTGGTTGGAACGTGTATTACCTCCGCGGCGTCCACGCGGACGGCCGGGGCGGCGAGCGCCGCGGCGTGCCGGGGCGGGGGTGGCGGACTCGGTGCGCGGCGGGCGTCCGGGCCCGCGCTTCACGGTGCCGGTAAGGGCCACGCGTGCCGCGGTCAGCTTCTGCTCCTCCTCGTGAAGCTCCTTGAGGCGGTTGTCAATGTCCTGCACAGCGGCGTCGATGAAGCCAGCCATAGTGAGATCTCCTTACTGCTTTACAAGCGTAACCATGTGGGGATACCAACATTACACATGTCCACATATGAGATGTGTCAGGTCCGATAACAGCGACTTGGCCGTCGCGGTGGTTCTGCTCGTATTACTGGTTTTCCACGAGCCGTTTGAGGCGGGCAAGTGATTCGTGTGCCTCACGCTCAGAGATGTGTCCCACGACGACTTTCGAGGCGACGCTTCCCAGCGGCCCGCCGGGAGGGTGGAATTCGTTCACGTATTCAAAACTGGTGGACCCGTCGTCATTCGCAGTCAGTCCGTAACGGATTACTGCACGAGACATTGCAGGACCGCGACCCTGCCATTCCGCTCGCTTCGGTGCCCTCACCGACTCGAGGGTCCAGTGCACCTTGAACGACACGCCCATCACGTGCAGCACCTGATCCATCTGTGCGCCCTCGGTCACCGCGTCATCTGACTTGACGGTCACGGAGCGGTGAATCGATACCCATTCGCCGAGACGGTTGGGGTCCATAACCGTGTCCCAGACGAGCTGCGGCGGAGCGTCAATTGTTATCTGCACCTGGACCGTGCTCATCGGGGCTCACCTTAGAAGGTCTTTCAGAATGATTTGCGCGCCTGGGTGCTTACCGCGCCCGCAACGGTTCGGTTCGCTCCCAAACAGCCAACGCCCGCTCGACGGCCGCATCCAGGGAGTGTCGCCGCAGCCCGAGTACCTCCGTGGCCAGCGGCTCGCGTGGCAGCAGATCACTNNGAATCCGCTCGATCAGGGCGCCGTAGCTGATGACCTCGGGGCCGGCGATATCGAGCGAGCGACCGGTGAGGTCGGGGTCATCGGCGGCGCGGACGAGACACTCGATCACGTCGCGTTCGTCGACCGGCGCGGTGCGGTACTCGCGCCACGCCGGGATCAAGAGCACCGGCATGCGCTCGACCAGGCGTACCAGGAAACGGAAAGAGCGCGAACGTGCACCGATCACGATCGAGGCCCGCAGCGCCACCG
>PLES01000026.1 GCA_003137075.1 Solirubrobacterales bacterium | reverse complement strand
AGTTGCGGTCGGCAAGCACCACGTCACCGGCCACGATCGCGCTGTGCGCGACGATCTGGTTAGCGGTCGAAGTCCCGTTGAGAACGAAGAATGTCGAGTCAGCCCCGAAGATCCGTGCGGCGTTGCGCTCCGATTCGGCGACCACTCCGGAGTGGTCAAGCAGCGACCCAAGCTCGGACACCGAGACTGAGAGATCAGTCCGGAACAGGTTCTCTCCATAGAAGTCATAGAACGCCTTGCCAACAGGTGTCTTTCGAAACGCGGCACCGCCCGCATGCCCGGGCGTGTGCATCGAGTACTCGTAGCTATTGGCGAACTCAACGAGCGAGCGGAAGAACGGTGGGAGGAGGGTCTCGACATAGCGACGCCACGCGAAGTCGATCCGACCGGCAATGAACGCTGGTGTGTCTTCGAGCACGAGAACTATTTCCTGGGTCATCTCGAGTACATCCAACGGGAGATCCGCCGCGTCGCCGTGTTCAAGCATGAGGAAGACGGGGAGGCGGTCGCTACGCAGCCGGGCTGCATCGAGCGCGGCCCGTGCCTCCGCCTCACCGTGCGGATCGTTGATGTCCCAGTCCAGCACAACGGCACCGAACGACGGGTCAGAGCTCAACAAGGCGCGACTGTCTGTCAGCGTTTGGGTCTCAACCACGCGGTGCCCGAGTTCGAGCAACTCATCGACGATGCGGTTCAGCGTTTGGCTCGCCGCCCGTCGGCGCTTCGGTCCGGCAACGAACAGCACTGGAAATTCGTGGCGCTCCAACATCGTGAGCTCCTAAAGGGTTGAGGGGTTGGATGCAGTCATGCCAGCGACAGCGACAGCGGCAGCGGCTGGGACTGGTGCGGGGTTGCTGTCGTCGAGGTCGAGTAGGACGGTGTCGGGATGCTCGATCTTCCAGCCTGGCTTCTTGATCTTCTCGATGATGAAAGGCGGTGCCGAAGCAATCACGATCAGTCCGAGCATCACCGCGATATAGAGCGGCGTCGCGAAATGACTGACACCGCTCGGGGGCACGAAACCGATGATCAGCGAGAAAGCCGATCCGAAGATCCCTACACCAGCGACGATCCAGATGCCGGCCTTACCGCCGGGGACCTTGTAGGCGCGTGGCGTGTCTGGCTGCGTGTAGCGCAGCCGGATCGCCGCGGCGAAAATAAGGATGTACATCATCACCAGGATCTGGGTCGTCAGTGCCGTCAGCATCCAGTAACTGCTGTTGATACTCGGCACGAGCAGAAACATCAGAGCGAACAGCGTGCTCAGAATGCCTTGGAGTACCAATACCGCCACTGGCACGTGGTGCTTGTTCACATAGTGCAACTCAGGCGGCAGATCGCCGGTGCGCTCGGACGCGTACAGGCCCTTGGACGGCCCCAACAACCAGGTGCTGATCAAGGCGAGCGTGCCGATCCCGACCAGCGCAGACATCAGTTTGGTTGCCCAATCTCCGATGCCGAGTGCCTTGAAGAAGTAGGCAAACGCCTGCGGGATACCGGCGACCAGGCTCAACTTAGCCTGAGGCACGACGAACGCTATAGCGAGCGTCGCGAGAATCGACACCCCGACGATCAGCACAGCGGCGAGAAAGATCGCTCGAGGGAAGTCACGCTTCGGATTGCGTGTCTCTTTGGCATGGAACCCGGCCATCTCAATACCGGCGTACCCGAGAACGACGCCGACGAAGAAAACGAGGTGGTTGACGCTCGAGAGGTTGGGCTTGAGCTTCGACGCACTGAACGGGATCTGCAGGTGCCTACCAGCGAATAGCCAATACGCACCGAGCGCGATCAGAACCGCGGCAGGGACTAAGGTGCCGATTATCACGGCGGGGTTGTTCAGGCGAAGAACCCAGCTCTCGCCGAAGAAGTTCAGCAGCGTCAGCCCCCAGAACACAGCGAGCATCACGATCACGAGGTACACCTTCTCGTTCGCCAGGCTCGGCTCAATCACATAGGCGATGGCCGCTGCAACGAACGACAGCACCGTAGGGAACCAGACCACGTTCTCAACCCACTCAAACCAGATGGCGAGAAAGCCGAATCGATCCCCGAATGCCTCCTTCACCCACGCGTACAAGCCGCCAGCTCGCGGCCAACCCGTGGCGAGTTCAGCCGCGACAAGCGCGAGCGGAACGAAGAACAGGACCGCGCCGAGCAGGTAGTAAGCGATGCTCGACCACCCGTCCTCGGCGATGCTCGGCAGGCTTCTCAACGTGAGCACCGCGGCCAAGCTGATCAACGCAATGGAAGACACCCCCAAGGTGCGCGCCTTCTGTCCCGTCGACTCCGCCTTCAGAGCCCGAGTAACCGCCGGATGCTCACTGCGACGAAGATGACTAGCGGGCATCTGAGCACCCAGCGGACTGATGCGGCGGTTCCCGAAGGTGGCGCATAACGGCTCCTGACGCGTTTGGAATGGCGCTGACCATGAAGGTCGCAGCGCATGAGCCGGCCGCGTCGTAGAGCCGGGAAGGGTAGGGTCGCCGAGGTTTGAGGCGGCCCCGGCATCCACCGTACTTGCTTGGTTCAAGCTCGGGATAAGTGGTTTACCGCATGGTCGCGCAGCGGCGGGGTGCTCATCCTCTCCGACGACGATCGTCTCAAGCGGCCCAGGCCGAACACTACGACCAGAGAACGACCAGCACGAGAATCATCATGTGGGCACGATCATTTCGAGCTGACCGGCGGTGGCAGGACTTGTCACCGGTGCGGCAGTCGCGTCCGCGCCCGGCAGCGAACCAGGCGTGTACAGCACGCTCGCCGGCATCTCTGAGCTGAATAGTTGAACCGCGATCCGGTGACGCGCTACGCACCGCGGACAGTGTGTCATGGTCAACCAAGGTGACCTGATGCCGATGCTCAGACCGCAGCGAGGGCAATTCAAGTACGAACCAACGTGGCGCATCTGCTCGACTCCTAGGCGTTCAGGGGCGGGCGCTGACAGCTGCGTGTCGCGCGCCTACACCGACCTAATGCTGGAGCCGGAAAAGCTTCCTCACCGAGGATCGAAGCGAGAAAGCAAATTCTACTCCTACGACGAAGCGCTCTTCCGCCTTCAGTTGCAACGCCCGAGTGCTGTGCGCTCGGTATCCGGCAACCTGACTGTGCATTCCTAGGTACGGTGCCGGCCGAACGTCAGATCGGCGCCTGGCCCGTGATCAGGATGTGAGGGGAGCCGGCGGGTGTTTGGGAAACCGGCCGATCCGGCTGTGAGTGCATTTCGACGACGGCCGATCGGCAGGGAGTACAGTCGCTCTTAGGTTCGCCTCAACCTTCGGTGGACAGCAGTTTTTCCGGCTTCAGCGATTTGGCCGGTGTGCGCGAGACCTTTTAGGGATCGCGGTCACCAACTGACCAGGAGCCGAGTCGATGAGCTTTTCAACCGACGCAGTCTGCCGCTGCGGCTCACCGAGCGATACACGTCCGTTGTCCGGCGGACAGGTAGCGATCGCATGAGAGTCTTGATCTGTTACGACGGGTCCGCGGACGCTCAAGCCGCGATTGATAGCGCCGGACGTTTGATGCCCGGCAGCGACGCGACCGTGCTCGTCGTCTGGGAGACGATGCTCGAGTCCATGACCCGCACCGGGGCGCTTGGATTGGGTTTCGGATTGGTCGCCGCCTACGCCGACGACGACACAGACGCCGCACTTAGGAGGGACGCGCTCGACACCGCCACCGACGGCACACAGCGAGCCGCTGCCGCCGGTCTTATCGCAGAGTCGAAGATCGCGAAGCGAGACGACGACATCACCAGAGTAATTCTGGCCGCCGCGTCCGACGTTGATGCCGAGGTGATCGTTCTTGGTACCCGTGGTCGGGGCGGCATCAAGTCACTGATGCTCGGCAGCGTCTCGAGCGCCGTCCTCCATCACGGCGATCGTCCCGTCCTGGTAATTCCCTCCCCGGCGCTCAGGTACGAGCGTCAGCAATGGGCCGACCACGTCAAGAGCATCCCCCGCGCTTCACAAGACCAATCCGAGAAGGAACAGCATGAACGAAGCATCAACTGACCCAGGGACGCCTCCTGACGTGTCCGCACCGAGCAGGCATGCCCCGGGTCCCGACGGTTACGCCAGTAGCGTCCCGCCGCCCCTGCTTTCGCCCGACGAGCAGCCCCGACTGATTGAGGAGCATCACGTCACAGGCCGTTATGGCGAGGATGAGCTCGAAGCGACCGACGATCGGGGACGACGCTGGTATCACCTGCGCCCCGACCCTCGCGGGCGCTACGACCTGATCGGCTTCAACTACACATGGTGGCTCATCTGGATCGTGTTCATCTTGGTGATCTTCCTCCCGTGGGGACGCGGTTGGGGCTATTAGGCGCAAAAAACGGTCCGGAACCCAGAGGGGCGCCCGCCGGTATGGCGGGCACTGTCACGTCCGCACGCTTCTGTCGGGCCACCGGGTAGGCACCTGTCGCACTCCGCAAGACGAAAGGCAACTCATATGGAAGGCGCCACACAAACCCTGCTGGCCGAGTTCGTAATTGGCACGAAGGTGGTCTGCAACGAGGAAGAGGTGGGGTACTTGAGGCGTGTAGTGATCGACCCGATCGCTCACGAGATAACGCACCTCGTTGTACAGCCGCAGCACCATCGCGGTCTTGGGCATCTCGTTCCAGTTGATCTCACTGTGTCGGCTTCGGAAACCAAAATCGAGCTCCACTGCACGACTTCGGCCTTCACCGCACTCGAGGCGGCCGAGGAAGTTCACTTCTACCCGGGTGGAAGCGGAGTAGGGAACTATCAACAATCCCAGATGCTCACGAGCCCGTTCTACCCGATGTGGATGGCGATGGGCAGCCCGAGCACCGACAACCACCACCCCAAGACAATCACTGACCGCGTTCCCACGGGCGAAGTCCGTGTCCGCAAAGGCGCTCGCGTCGCCGCGACTGATGGGCCGATCGGGCACGTACAAGGGCTCGTGGTGGACCCCAGCGATCATTGCGTGACCCACGTCCTGCTTGATGATGGCCACCTATGGGGAAAGAAACGTGTTGCGATTCCCATCGGCGCCGTCAAAGGAGTAAGTGACGGCGTCCATCTGACCCTCAGCAAGCAGGATGTTGAGAACCTGCCAGCGGTCAACCTCAACCGTCCAAGGAAAGACTCTGATCAGATTTATGAAGAACGGTAACCGCGATCTGTTGTACGCCCTGTCAGTGTTGCCACCGACGATTTTCCTCTTGACCGGACATGCGGCGCTCGGCTGCCTGTTCGTCGCATGCGTCGTGGGGGGGCGGTTCTCCCGTCCTGCCGGCCGCCGGCGCCGTAAGCGCGTGTCAAAGCCGAGCAGCTCCTAGCGTGGAATCCCAACATGGCGATCTCCAGGTCCTCGCGCGCTTCGATGACGAGCGTACAGGCGAGAGAGCCGCCGGCCGAGATCTCGAGATCACCGTCGGCTGCCCTCGTGTTCACGGGGGCATCGGCGACCTAATAGCGACCCCAGCACGATCATCGAGCGGTCGGCCGAGATCCGCGCGCGCGCTGATAGCGCGGCGCGGGTTTGCCGGGCGTTCGAAGGGCTGAGCTTTCTCGGTCTTGAGATCGACAGCGTTCTCAACGAGTCATCAAGGCCGCCCAGCGCGGCTGCCATGCTCGCAATCAAGCCTCGCGACCGATGCAACCACACGTCGATCGCAAGCACGCTGGCCGGGTCGCCTTCACCAGAGCGCGCCAGCACAACCCGCATATCAGCGCTGCCGGCCAGCCCCTTCAGACCAGAGTCGTGTTCCAGTGCTTCAGCTACCTCAGCCCAGCCATCCCTGTGTGCTCGACGAGCCAGAGCAGCAGCCCTGGCAAGCCCCCAGGATCCCGAACCCCGGCAGCCGGATGTTCATTCATAGTCGTCATCGGTGGGCTCCTGAGGCGTTGAGGACCGCGCCACTCGAGGGCGCGTTGCGAACGGAGGCCGAATCGCTGGAGCCGGGACTGCAATGCCCGCCGAAGGCTGAGGCGAAGCCCCGGGTACGTCACTCCCCTGGCGATGGCGGCCTGCTGCTACCCAGAGATTGGCGGCGATTCCCGGCTAGCTCTTGCGGGGGGGATGTAGCGCCGACAGGCCTGTGCCGTCAGAGACCTTGTCTTTTGCGATCGCCCGGAAAGCGTGCTTGGAACCGGCGTCTGCGAGGCCCGTCTCCGCTCGGCGCGGCTCAAGGGATCAGGACCGCGGCACCCGAGAAGCGTCCGGCACGCAGGTCCGCCAACGCTTCGTTGGCCTGCTCCAGCCGGTAGCTCGTGACTTGGGTTTGTACCGGCACCTGTGGTGCGAGTTCGAGGAACTCGCGGCCGTCCTCACGCGTGAGATTCGCGACCGATTGGATGCTGCGCTCATCCCAGAGTTCGCTGTAGGGAATGCTCGGAATGTCGCTCATATGGATGCCGCCGCAAACCACGCGGCCCCCGGGTTTCAGAGCACGGAGCGCAAGCGGTACCAGCCCGCCATCCGGCGCGAAGATGATCGCGGCGTCGAGCGCCACCGGCGGCATCGCGTCCGATGGCCCGGCCCAAGTCGCACCGAGGCTGCGCGCAAACTCCTCGGCGACCGTGTCCCCGCGTCGGACGAACGCATAGATCTCCCGGCCCTCCCAAATCGCGACTTGAATGAGGATGTGAGCGGCGGCACCGAACCCATACAAGCCGACACGCTGAGCGTCCGAGCAGAAACGCAGCGAGCGAAAGCCGATCAACCCGGCGCAAAGCAGCGGCGCCGCGTGCGGGGCGGGATAGGCCGCCGGCACCGGGAAGCAGAAACGCTCATCAGCGACGGTGTAGTCGGCCATGCCACCGTCGATGTCACAACCAGTGAAACGGGCGTTGGGACACAGGTTCTCATGACCGCCAAGGCACTGCTCGCAGGTACCGCAGGTCCAGCCGACCCACGGCACCCCTACCACTCGCTCCGTGCCTTCTACGACTCCGACGATCTGGTGCCCGAGCACTCGCGGTGGGTTTGCGATCTCGACCTCACCGTCGATCAGATGCAGGTCGGTGCGGCAGATCCCGCACGCGAGCACCCGCAGCAGTACCTCACCGGAGCCGGGCACCGGGACGGGGCGTTGCTCAAGGCGCAACGGTTGTCGGACACCGTCGAACACCATGGCACGCATAGCCGCCGGCACGCTCATATGAGCTTGGTCGCTGGCTGAATATCGAAGTTCACGCTTCCCATCATGGTGACCGACGAGCGATGTGGCAAACCACTTATTCCGCACCCCGAGAAACAAGTAGGGTGGATGACGGCTTCGCCTCAACCTTCGGCGGGCAACGGTTTTTCCGGCTTCAACCCTGGCCGGCGCAGCAAAGTGCACCTCAAAGCAGTCAGCGCTCCGTCGGACCCTAAGCGGCCGGTGTTGAAGCGATACGTCCTGAGCGGGTCGCAGACCACGCGAAAGATGCCAAGCATCGACGCGATCTGCGGCTCCCCGCTCACCACTCTTGCCATACCCCAAGGCAGTTCAAGGAGAGCACATGAAAACGATTACAAGCGACAAACTGATGCGCGAGGCGGTCCTGCGTGAACTCGAGTGGGACGCGCAGGTAGACGCCGACCGGATCGCTGTTTCAGCGAATGATGGTGCGATCGTTCTGTCAGGACATGTCACTACCTACTCAGACAAGTGGGACGCGGTGAAGGCCGCAGAGCGCGTCTACGGTGTACGGGCTGTAGCCGACGAGGTGGAGGTCAAACTCCCCAGCTCCAGCGAACGTGACGATGAAGACATCGCCGAGGACATCACCCGGCACCTGCACACGAGCACTGCCATCCCGAAGACCGTCCAGGCCGAGGTCAAGAACGGCAACGTCACCCTGCGCGGCGAGGTCGCTTGGCCCTATCAGCGTGCCGAGGCCGAGCGTGCGCTGAAATATCTGTGGGGAGTGAAGGGGCTTGCCAACATGATCGCGGTCAAGCCTGCCGCACCGAAAGGCTCCGATGTTGCGGAGCGCGTCAGCGAGGCAATTGAACGGATGGCGCACCTCGATGCCCGCTCGATCTGGGTGACAAGCAGCAACGGAAGCGTGCACCTACACGGCCACGTGCACTCATTCTCTGAGAAGCACACCGCCGGCCGCGCCGCCGCATCCGCGCCCGGCGTGACGTCAGTCGAGAACGAGGTTTTCGTAACGCCGTAGTCAGAGAGACCGACCCGCCGGGCCTGGCAGCTCGGTCGGGTCGGTTCCACGCCTTGACGGCGTCCTGCTGGTGATCTAGGGACCAACGCGCCTACGTGCGTCAGACGCCTTTAGGTACGCGTCGCAAGTCGCGGTTCGGCTGCCGCCAACCCTCGGACCGCTCGCGGTGTCGCCTCAGCCGCGTTTGCGGGAGGATGATGACGGATGCCACTTAGCTACACGGACTACTACGGCGTGTTGGGCGTTCCGCGTGACGCGGACCAAGACACGATCCGGCGGGCGTACCGCACGCTCGCCCGCAAGTATCACCCGGACCTGAACTCCGACAGCGACGCTGAGGAGCGCTTCAAGGAGCTCAGTGAGGCCAACGAGGTTCTATCCGACGTCGAGAAGAGGCAACGCTATGACCGGCTCGGTGATCGTTGGCATGAGGCGGAGCACGAGGCGCATGAGCAGAGTTTCGAGGAGTTCTTCGCTCGGGAGGGGTTCGGGCAGGGCGCTCGCGTGGAGTTCGGCGAGGATCTCTTCGAATCGCTGTTCGGGGCCGGCGCTCGCCGTCCTGAAGGGCCACTGCGCGGCCGCGACCACGAGGCACGGTTGGAGCTGTCGCTTGAGGATGCGCTGGCCGGCGGCCGGCGGCGGGTAAGACTCGATGGCCGTGATGTCAGCGTCGACTTCCCTGGCGGGGTTCGTGACGGGCAGTTGATCCGCCTGGCCGGAAAGGGGGGCGTAGGACGCGGAGGCGGCCCGCCGGGTGATCTGCTCTTGCGGGTCGCGCTGAAGCCCCATCCGCGCTTTCGCCGCCGTGGCGCTGAGGGCCTTGACGTGGATCTTCCGATCACGCCGTCTGCGGCGGCGCTCGGGACGACCGTTGAGGTGGAGACCCCGAGTGGCCCGGTGCGGGTCCGGGTCCCAGCCGGCTCGTCCAGCGGCCGACGGCTGCGGCTGCGTGGACGGGGACTGTCCAAGCGCGGGGGCAGCGGGGATCTGCACGCCATCGTCAAGATCGTTGTTCCGAAAGAGCTGTCGGACCGTGAGCGCGAGCTCTACGAGCAGCTCGCAGAAAGCTCGAGCGTTAAAGCCCAGGAGGCGTCACCATGACTGGTGACAGCCGGCGCGGCCCCGATCGCCACCCCGCCGTGGAAGATCTGGTGGAACTGACGGTCGTCGCTAGGCAGGCGGGGGTTAAGATCGTCCACGTGCGGCGCTACCTGGAGTTCGGGTTGTTTGAGCCCCACCCGGCCGCGGCTGCGACGACCAAAGCCCCACGGTTCGACCCTGGCCATGCCGCGCGGGTTGCGCGAGCCGAGCGGCTACGCCGTGACCTCGGGCTCAACTACGCCGGTGCGGTGCTCGTGTGTGAACTGCTCGACCGGATCAGCCAGCTCGAGACCCGTCCCTAGCAGTCAGGTTGCTAGGCGCGACCGGCTGACCGCGCTTTTTTACCTCATAGAGGCTCGTGAGTGAATGTGCCAGGCGCACCGGTCTGGCGTACAACATCAGCGTCGAGAATCGCGCGGTTCGCACGTTCCACGAGCAGACGGAAGCCGCCCTGCAAGATGTCATTGGCTCCTGTGAGAGCAAGAATGACGCTGGCCGCTCGTCCGGCAACCGGGGATGCGGTTCGGAGCCCTAGGAGTCCTAGCGCGCTCCAGGTGCCAACACACCGGGTACATGTGAGCATCTCACCGATCGCGTACCGCACACCCGCGCCCTGCGGCACGCCAGGCCGATGGTCGATGCTCTCCACGACGAACGGCCCGCGTATCCAGGTCGACACCTTCTCTTTGGCGAGGACATCCGCCAGTGCGAAGACCGCCATCGCCATGACCGGAAGCTCGCTGGACGCGATCGTCAAAGCATTCGGGCCCTCCCGTTTCCGCGCAAGCACCACCACCGCGGTGAAGCAGGTTAGGAACGCCCCCTCAAGCAGTGCGTAATCGAGTGGACGTGTAGTCG
The DNA here is from genome assembly GCA_003137075.1 of Solirubrobacterales bacterium. Taxonomy (GTDB): domain Bacteria; phylum Actinomycetota; class Thermoleophilia; order Solirubrobacterales; family Solirubrobacteraceae; genus Palsa-465. The sequence continues at coordinate 14,901 of PLES01000026.1, read as the reverse complement.
AAAGAGGGGTAACTACACCGGGCAAGCGCAAAGCGCGGTTTCCCGCACGCGCACCCGGTTCCCGGCCGACCTTCCCGCCAGCGGCGGATCCGCGGTTTGCCATTTTCCCTCGTTTGGTTGATTCTCAATGTCCGTTGCGGATCGTCTGTCGGGCCGTCGCGCTCATGGGCTCTTCAAAAAGCTCAGGTAGACCGCCCCGAACACAGCGACAATTCCTACGTTTGCTGCCAGGCGCTCCCAGAATCGGTGCCTGAAGAACAAGACGTCCACGCCGACCACGACCGTTACGAGCGCAATCACGTAAAGCACGATGCCTGCCTTCCTTACCATCGTCCACTTCCGTTCGAGGACCGCGGCGCGGTCATGGATGCGGGCCATCAGCGGGCTCCGCTCCAGCACACAACCTCGTTAGCTGCGTTTGCGGCCCCGACTCAAATTTCGAGACGGTCTCCTCATTAGCGCGAGTTATCGGCAATGAAGGCTTGATCGGCCAATCATCGTGCGTGGCGGGGTCCCAGTTTCAGGTCTCGATCGCGTCGTTCTCATGAAGGCAACAGCTNNGGGCCAGGGGGTGCGCCATCATCACGTCGGATGCTCGCGCCAGCTCACCGGCGGCCAGCGCCTCGCCTTCAGCGGCGATGATCTTGGCTCGCTTCTCACGCTCCGCCTCGGCCTGACGTGCCATCGCTCGCTGCATGCTTTCGGGCAGCTTGATGTCCCGAAGCTCGACGACGGTGACTTCGATCCCCCACTCCTCGGTCTGAATATCGAGGATCTTCTTGATGTTCTCGTTGATCGCGTCGGTCTCTGAGAGCGCCTCGTCCAGGGTGTGACGGCCGACCACCGAGCGCAGCGTCGTTTGGGCGATCTGGTCGATCGCCTCCTCAACGTTCTCAATCGCGATCACCGAACGGATCGGATCCTTGACACGGTAGTACGCCACCGCGGCGACGTCGATGCTGACGTTGTCCTTGGTAATGATCCCCTGGGACTGAATCGGTCGTGTGACGATCCGCAACGACACCCGATGTACACGGTCGACGAGCGGGATGATGAACATCATCCCGGGTCCCCGAGCGTGGTCCTTGACCTTCCCAAGCTCGAACAGGACCACACGTTCATACTGCTTGATGATCTTTAGTGACATCGCAAGTGCGATCAGCGCCACGAGTACCAGCACAATGATCACGTAAACGACGGTCATGGCTGTGCCTTCCTACCGTAACGCTGGTCAGCGGGCACATGAGAATCTGGTAACTCACGGGGAATGGGCACTAATCGGCTCCTGACGTGTCTGATTTCGCGATGACCATTGGGTCTCGCACACGCCGACCTGTTCGCTAGAGCCGGAAAAACAGCGCCCGCCGAGAATTGAGGCGGGGCTACGTTCGAGTCTACTCCGCGAGTCCGACCGGTCGCACTCTTTCAGCAAGCGGCACTGCGAATGAGAGTCTGTGTCCGGCAACGTCGCGGAGCGCACCACGGGCGACCGAAACTTGGTGCTCGCCGAGGTCAGAGCGATGCGGCTCAGCAGTGGCTGGAGATCGGGGTTCGCGCGTCGGATTGCGTTCCGCGGGATATGCGGCAAACCCGTTGTCCCGCCGTCTGGGAACGGTGTAGGGTGGATGTCAGCTTCGCCTCAACCTTCGGCGGGCAATCGGTTTACCGGCCTCAACCTTTGCCGGCGCGGCATACCCCATCTCGATCATTGAGCGCTCCGTCGATCCGTCCGCGGGCGAAGTCGACGTGAAGCGCCGTGAACGGCTCGGATGGGTGAGGAAGAGGCGCAGGATGGACGCGGTCTGTGATTCCGCACAAACCATTTAAGAGCCCACGTAATTCAAGGAGAGCAGATGCAGCCAATTACAAGCGACAAGCTTATGCGCGAGTCGGTCGTGCTCGAACTCGAGTGGGACGCAAAGGTCGACGCCGACCGCATCGCTGTCTCAGCCAAAGACGGCGCGATCGTCCTGTCGGGACATGTCCCAACCCTCTCAGACAAGTGGGACGCGGTAAAGGCAGTGGAGCGTGTGTACGGCGTCCGGGCCGTCGCCGACGAGATTGAGGTAAAGCTGCCCAGCTCGAGCAAACGAGACGATTCCGACCTCGCCGAGCACATCACCCGGAACCTGCATTCGAGCACCGCGATACCCGAGACCGTGATGGCCGAAGTAGAGGGCGGCTTCGTCACGCTTCGCGGCGAGGTCGGTTGGCCGTACCAACGGACCGAGGCGGAGCGTTCGCTCAAATATCTTTGGGGCGTGAAGGGCCTTACCAACAAGATCACGATCAAACCCGCCGGACCGGAAGGCGCCGACGTTGCCGACGCCGTGAGCGCGGCGATCGAGCGCATGGCACACCTCGACGCTCGCGCGATATGGGTGACCACCACAAACGGAACCGTGCAGTTGCACGGGCGCGTGCACTCATTGTCCGCCAAGCGCACCGCGGGTCTTGCCGCAGCGTCCGCACCCGGGGTGACGTCCGTCGAGAACGAGGTCGTAGTAACTCCGTAATCCAAGACACCGGCCCGAGCTTCGCACACCATGTCGAGCGGTTTAGTACTCGCCGGTGCGGAGGCAGTCGATCGGTGCAATCGACTACGGGATGTGAACTTTTCCCGAAGGCAGCCTCCAGTCGAGTCACAAGAAATGCGCGAAGTCCCGTCACCAGGACGGATATCGCTCCCCTCAATCCTCAGGAGTTGACAAGTATGACTACCACCGTGGCCCCCAGATCAGAAGCCGGCAATCCGACGCTTTTCACAGTCGGTGCCAAGGTGAGCTGCAGCGATGGACCGTGCGGGAAGCTCACTCGCGTCATTATCGACCCGATCAAGCGGACACTGACCCACATCGTTGTCGAACCGAGGAAGGAGGAGCGCGGGCGACTGGTGCCGCTACATCTCGTCGAGACCTGTACTGGCGAGGAGGTGGATCTCGCGTGCACCCTCGACGAGTTCAGCCGGCTCGACGCGTCGCGGGACACGGATTACTTCCCGGTGAGTGGCCTGTACGGGTCTTACTACGGCGGTTATGCCCAGGGCTATGGATACGCCTACGGCAACGCCTATTTCGCGCCCTACTACGGATATGGGGGGACAGGGTACGGGTACGGCTGGGGCCCCGACCACGTCACCTATGACGCAATTCCGCAAGGCGAGGTCAGCATCCGGCGGGGCGACCCCGTTCACGCAAGCGACGGCGACATCGGACACATCGCCGGGCTCGTGATCGGCACGCCGACCGGTGACGTCACCCACGTCCTTCTGCAAGAGGGTCATCTATGGGGCAAACGGGACGTGTCGATCCCGATCAGCTCGGTCACCAGGGTCGGTGGAGTCGTTGAGGTCGGTCTTACCAAGCACGAGCTTGAGGCGCTGCCCTCCATCGACGTCGACCATCCGGAAGCCGGTCAAGGCCCAACCAAATCCAAGGGAGAGGCATGATGGCCAGCCCTAACTCCATATTCGTCTACATCGGCATCTACCCGAGTAAGGCAGCGGCACAGGGTGATCACGAGGCGGTCAAGGAGCTGTACGGCGACCACATCCTGGGTAGCTATGACAGCGCCGTGGTGACCAAGGGTGCCGACGGACGCGTCCACGTCCACAAGGACGAGATGGCGGCCCGCCACGGCGCCTGGGCCGGCGCCGTTGTCGGTGCACTCGTCGGCATCCTATTCCCGCCCGCGTTGATTGGATTCGCAGCAGCGGGCGCGGCGATCGGCGAACTCAGTGGTCATCTGTGGCGTGGGATCTCGCGCTCCGACGTGAAGGATTTAGGAGAGCTCATCGATGAAGGCGAGGTTGCACTGATCGTGGTCGCTGCGAGTCCGCTGGCTGCGGCGCTCGAAGGTGTCACGCTCAACGCCGACAAGGAGATGACCAGGGAGCTGGAGGTAGATTGGGATGAGCTCAACCTCGACAAACTCCTGACGGAGTCGGTGATCGAGGTCGCCTGAGCTTCCGAGCGACAGAAGCACGCGATCACCGGTCGGTATCCGTCTCGTACGGGCGGGGCCGCGTGTTCGCGCCCGGAGATCACGCCTGACAGTCGCGGTGCCTAGAGTTCGCCCGCGACGACCTTGGTGACGTTATGGTTCAAACCCAGATCTGAAGAGCCTGCAAGCGTGGAACGCAAACAAGGTACCTCGTGAATGTCTTAGTGCCACCCGTCACGCGAGAAGTGAGTGTTGCCGCTATCTCCACCCGGAGCGCTTGGAGTTGACGCATGTGCTCTATCGCGGGGTCGCTTCCGGGATTCGTGTGGTGGGTCGTTGACGGCTGTTGTCGCTGAGTCGTTGACGAAGCGATTCGGGGACGTTCTCGCCGTCGACGACTTGTCATTCACGCTCCAACCCGGGACAGTCACCGGCTTTCTCGGCCCGAACGGTGCGGGGAAAACGACGACACTGCGGATGCTGCTTGGTCTGACGGCACCGACCAGTGGGCGCTCGCTCGTGCTCGGCAAGCCGTACACAACGCTCGACCGGCCCGCGCTCTCGGTTGGCGCGGTGCTCGAGGCGACCGACTTCCATCCCGGCCGTTCGGGGCGTGACCATCTGCGAATACTTTGCCGCACGGTCGATCTGCCGGACTCGCGGGCAGACGAGGTACTGAAGATCGTCGAGCTTCAGACGGCAGCCGCGCGGCGGGTCAAGGGGTACTCACTTGGTATGCGCCAACGCCTCGGTCTGGCAGGCGCGCTACTCGGCGATCCGGAGCTGCTGATCCTGGATGAGCCGGCCAATGGTCTCGATCCCGAAGGTGTCCGGTGGCTGCGCGATTTCTTGCGCGCCTTCGCATCTACGGGACGAACGGTGCTGATCTCCAGCCACGCCCTCGCCGAGGTCGCGCAGACTGTCGACCAAGTACTGATCATCACTCACGGTCGGTTCGTCGTCGAGTCCTCACTACACGAGCTGACCAGCCGGGTCGGCGGCAGCGTCCGTGTAAGAACCTCCAAGCCCGAGGAACTAAAAGAGGCGCTACACCGCGAGCAGCTCGAAGCCAGTAGCGATCAACAGACACTGGTCGTACGCGGCGCGAACACCGACCGCGTCGGTGAGATCGCATTCAACGCGGGCGTGCCGATCCTTGAGTTGGTCGCGGAAGGTTCGTCGCTCGAGGAGATATTCCTGGACCTGACTTCTGAGTTGAGCTCATGATCGCGCAGCTGAAGTCCGAACTGTTAAAGGTCCGCTCGACCCGGACGACCGTCGGGCTGTTCGCCGGCATGGTCGGGCTGACCGTATTGATCGTGCTGCTGACGGGGCTGCTGACCCATCCCGACGACCTGGTCTCAAAGCACGATCAACGCGGTCTTTTCGCTCCCAGTGCGGTCGCGCTGATCTTCTCGGGCCTCGCCGGCGTGCTGCTGATAACCAGCGAGTACCGCTACGGGACGATTCGGCCGACGTTTCTGTTCACGCCCCGCCGCGGCAACGTGTTGTCCGCGAAGCTGATCGCCGGCCTCTTGACCGGACTCGTGTTCGGCGCGGTCAGCTTGAGCCTAGCCATCGGGATCGGCTCGCTGATCCTGTCCGCGCGCGGGATCCCGTCGACACTCAGCGGCAGTGACTTCGCTGTACTCATCTTCGGTGGGCTCGCCGGCACTGCGCTACGCGGCGCGTTCGGCGTGGGACTCGGGGCGATCTTGCGAAACCAAGTCGCGGCGGTGATCGCCCTCCTGGCCTGGGATTTCGTCGTCAACACGCTGGTGTTCGGGCTGGCGCCATCGGTCGGCCGCTACATGCCGACACCGGCCGCTGACGCGCTCATGGGGCTCAAGACGCCACATCTGCTGTCACCGGGGGCGGGTGGCGTCGTGCTGCTCGCATGGACGGCTGCGCTGGCACTGATCGGACTTGCGCTCACCTTACGCCGCGACGTGACTTAGACGACCGCAGATATCGTCGGAGTCTGCGGAGCCAGCGTCGAGTGCGGGCCGGCTTTGCTGGGTCGTAGGGAATCCCGAACTCTTCGATCTGCTCTCCAATGTCCGAACCAGTAAGGAGGTTCGACCTCAATGAGTTGCGGGCGCCAAAGCGACGGTCCCGTCTGCGGAGGGCGGCGAATCCAGTCCAGCGAGGGCGGGCACAACGAGCACGGGGCGTAGCGAGTGGCGCAGTACGTCGCTGGATACGCTTGTGCCGAGCAGACCGTCCTGGAGCGCCGTTCGACCACGAGTCCCGACCACTATCAGGCCGGCATCCATCGCATCGGCGGTAGTGAGGATTACGCGCCACTCTTCGCCCTCAGCACGTTGTACGGACATCGTCGCATTGAGGCCNNCGCGAGCTTCTACCCCGTTGACGGAATGCGAGACCGGTGTACCGGGCTCGCTGTACGAGTCGGCGAGAGCCACCAACGGACGTTCCCAACAATGGAGAACGACGACCTTGTCCGTTGCAAGCGTCTCGCTTAGCACGGTAATCGCATGCCTAGAGCTACTTGATCCGTCGTAGCAAATTAAGGTGGGCGGGAAAGCGTGTTGCATAATTTCTCCGGTGTTCGTTCGGTGCAATCGCCCCGAACCTGAGCGAGGGCAAGATCGTCAATGACACTAGGCCGTTGCGTGCCCGGCGCCGTCGGTGGTTACCCGAGCAACTTGCGTGCTCGCCCGTTTGTCTGAGGGCGCGATTGTTGTGGTACACCAGCGCCGAGCGGCCCGCGCGGCGCTACGCAAACCGCTGCTAATTGCGCACCTCGGCAACCTCACGCTTGAGCTACAGCTCTGGAATGCCGATGCAGTTGTTAGATAGCCACTGTTGCCATCTGGGCCCAGCCTGCTGACGCTGACCCCACCACTATGCGAGAGGGCTAACGAGTCTCCCGCCAAGCGCAAGGGAGTACCCGTAATGCGTTCTGGTTCACAAAGTCGCTTACTTAGAGCGGCGCTATTGACAAACACAAGACGCCGCATCGGATTGGTCGCTGTGCTGCTGTCGGCAGGGCTTGTATGGCCTGCCTATGAAGCGCTTGCCGCACAGCCGCCGGTCGGTCTGGGCACAGCTGGCGGCTTTGCCGCCCTCGCCGGATCCGCCGTTACCAACACTGGACCTTCGACCTTGAACGGCGAGTTGGGCGTGAGTCCTGGAACCGCCATCACGGGCTTTCCGCCGGGAACCGTGAACGGTGCTGTGCATGCTGCTGACGCCGCCGCGGCCCAGGCGCAGTCAGACCTGACAACGGCCTACAACGACGCCGCCGGGCGCACGCCTGCCCTGACGGTGTCAGGCGACCTCGGTGGGCTCACGCTCACCTCAGGCGTCTACAAGTCGAGCTCCTCACTCGGCCTCACGGGCCAGTTGACACTCGACGCGCAAGGCAACCCAAACGCAGTCTTCGTGTTCGAAGCGGGCTCGACGCTCACCACCGCCTCTGCAAGTTCGATCCAGCTGATCAACGGCGCGCAGGCCTGCAACGTCTACTGGCAGATCGGCAGCTCGGCAACGCTCGGAACGACTTCGGTGTTCGCGGGCAACATCCTCGCCTACACATCGGTGTCACTGAACAATGGCGTCACCGTGCAGGGACGTGTGCTGGCTCGTAACGGTGCCGTGACGCTGATCAACGACACGATCACCCCGCCCCAGTGCACGACACCTGCAGGGACGACGCCGGCAGGAGCGACTACGCCTGCCGGCTCGACTCCGGTCGCCACCACGCCAACGGTCAAACCGGTCCGGAAGACGCCGGTGACCAAGCGGAAGAACGGGACCGCGGTCTTCACAACGGTCCCACGTTCGGTGGTAGCGACAATCGACCGCTACGGGACCAGTCGCTGTGTACGCAGAACCTTCCGGGTCGCGGTGAGCGGACTCTTCATCCGTAAAGTCTCGTTCTCAGTAGGAGGTAGCGTAGTTGCAAGCAGCAGCAGGCCGCCCTTCCGCGGGACCGTGGGAGTACTCGGTGGAGACCGGATGATTACCGCTCATGTCACATTCACCGACGGCTCGCGCGCGGCGAACCTGCATCTTCGGTTCAGGGCCTGTGCCGCGGCAGCGGTCAGGACACCGCATCCCGCGATTCCTGTAATTCCAAGTGGATTCACCGGCTGATGCGAGGCCGTGCCAACAACCTGATCGTCGGGCTCGCATGCTTGTTGATACTTGGCATGCTGGCCGAGCCGGCGGTCTCGACGGCAAGCGTCGCGCCGCATCAACTGGTGGCGGTGCTACTGACAAACCACTCTGTCAGCAGCAAACGCGACGGTAGGCCGGTCGCCGTGGTGAGCGCCAGAAGACCGATCACCGGAGCACGCACGGTGCTCCCCGTGTTGTCACGCATTCTGGATAAGAGCGGCCAGTTCTGGCTGCTGGTGCGGCTTCCCGGTCGCGCTACCGGTGGGACCGCACCGCCACCCACGGGCTGGATCAGGGCCTCCCAAACCGAGCTAGAGACGACACCCTGGCATATCGTCGTCGATCTCCAAGCACGACAGGTGATCCTTTACGAGAATGGAGACGCGGTACGTCGCTTCTCGGCGGTCGTGGGCAAGCCATCGACGCCGACACCGACGGGGCAGTACTTCGTCGAGGAAGACGTCACCCTCTCAAAGGGGCAACCCGGGGGTCCGTTCGCACTGGCGACGAGTGATCGCTCCAAAGTCTTCCAGGAGTTTGACGGCGGCCCAGGGCAGATCGCCATTCACGGGCTGGAGAACGTCGGCGGCACACCAGGGACCGCAGCGTCACATGGCTGCGTTCGCCTGGCCAACGGCGACATCACCTGGCTGGCTGCTCATGTCGGAGCAGGCACGCCCATAACGATCATGTAGCGCCCACCGCCGCCGTCGACCTGCAGAGGACGTCGGCGGCGCAAAGCGTCGCCTGGTCGGCTCGGCGTTGTGTTTGGCAGGACCTGATCCGGGGAACTTGCATCTAAGATGGCGCAGACCTCCGGAGCATCAAGCGATCGCAGAGAATCCGATCAGCTTCACGAAGTTGAGCTTGAGGCCTACAGGCTGCTCGAGCAGGCCCGCCTCAGGTGCGAGTGTCTGCTCCGGGAGTTCACCAATGACAAGCCGCTGCTGGCCATTCATCGCGATCTCGGAATGGCCGGCTACCTGGTTTCGACCCGCGTCGATCCTGTGGCACGGGCGCGGTGTCTGGCGGCTGCATACGGTGGTGTTGTCGAGCGGTGCTGGGACGCCGCCTCGCTGTTGGAGGCTGTATTTGACGGAGCGCTCATAGCATCCGACGCCGTCGGCGGCGCGTTGCTACGAGATCCCCGGGACCACCTCTGCGAGGCGCATCGCCGTACCTTGGCGGCTGTGGAGCTGCTTGACGCGCAGCTCGCGGCACTCTGTGGCGTCCTCTGAACAGCCCTTCCTGGCCGAGCCTGCAGACAGACCTCCGTAACGCCGGCGCCGAGTGGCCCTGTTGCTCAGAGAAGGTCAACGGCAGGGGGTTCGTCTGCCTCGATCTCGACGACCTCGAAGCCGTGCCGATCAGCGAGGCGCCGAGCGACCAGTGACCGGTGGCATGCCGCCGCGGTCGCCTCGACACATAGGAGTGCGCCGATCCCATGGACCGGTAGCTGTCCGATCAGCGGGTTCAGCGGCACCAGATCAAGAATCTCCTCGGTGTAAGTCCGGACGTACTCCGGCGACAGCTGCTCGCGCGAGCGCTTCCCGACTCCCTGCCTGGCGTCTTCGCGGTACTGAAGGTGACGAAGCTCTGTGTCCGGGGCCAGCTCAGGGTGATACGTATATGCGATTCGAGCTTCAGCGAGCATCCGCTGAAGGCGCTGAGCATTTGCCCACGCGTATTCCGCGCCGCGGACGCCGCGTCGTTGGCGGACGTCGATCACCTGGGTGACGCCCGCCGCGTCAAGCGCCCGGAGGAAGCTGTGCGCGTCGAATTCGTAGACGCCGACTGTCGCGATCCGCTTCATTGGCACCGATTCGGGTCGTGGTGGCCATGTTCTCTTCTCGGAGGTTGACCGAGACCCAGTCTGTCTACCCGAAGCCCAGCCGTGGTATTCAGCGGATGCAGGGACTGCGGATAGGCTTGCAAACTGTGCCGGCTTGAGCAATGATCGCTACCGGACGGTGAGACGGGAGTTCGTAGCGCGAAGCAGGGACCAGGAGCGCAGGTGGACTACCAGGGCATGACCGAGATCTGGACGCTGGACCTGGCCCTTGATGCTGGCTTGCCACGTGCTAAGCGGGCGGCCTGAGGCTCAGATCGTGACGCCACCTTCCGGATCAGGCACGACCGCTCCGTCCGTATCTAGGCTCGCGATCGGGGCTCTAGCTCTGGTGGCTCTCGCGCTCGCGTTCCTCGTGTGGCACGGCGATGGGGGAGGCGGGATCACTGCGGTCACGACCACCAGCGGCACAACGACAGTCGTGACAACCACAACCCCTCAGGGCGTACAGACCGTCACAACTCCCGGAAAGGTGATGACCGAGACAGCGCCGGGGCGCCCGGCGCGCTCGGCTGAGAGCGCGCTCGAACTGTTCCTGCTCGGCTCGTTTGTGGTCCTGATCCTCGGTGCCTTCTCGAAGGGGCCGGTGACGATCACGATGCCCGGCGGCGGCAGCGTTCAGATAGGTGCCACTGCGCAGGCACAGCTCAGCGGCGCGATTGCCCAGCGTTACACAGAGCCGGCGAAAGCCGAGGCGGCCTACCTTCAGGCGACCGTCGCCATACAGAAGGGTGGGTACGGGAGGCGGGTAGAGAGGCTGTCGGACGACGACGTCAACCATCTCGTGCAGAACGTGGGAGGCGTCATCCCGTTCGACCAGGACGGCTGAACCCGGACTCGAAAGGCTAGACCTTGACCGCTGCTCCGAACGGCGAGTCAGCCAGCCAGGTCGTGAGTTCCTCGGCGGGGCAGGGGCGACAGAAAAAGTAGCCCTGCCCGATGTCACAGCCGTTGGCCACCAACATCGCCAGGGCAGCCTCGTCCTCGACGCCTTCGGCGACGACTCTCAGCCCAAGGTTGTGGGCGAGCTCGATGGTCGAGTGCACGATCGTCGCGTCGCTGGCGTTGGTCGGCATGCTCATGACGAAGGACCGGTCGATCTTGATCTCGTCGATCGGAAGGCGTTGCAGATAGGCAAGGCACGAGTGGCCGGTACCGAAGTCATCGATCGACAACTGCTCGCCCATGGCATGGAACATGTCAAGGCCGTTGGCCATGTCTGAGTCGATGAAGTCATTCTCGGTGATCTCGACGACGAGCTTCTCTGGTGGAACTCCCCATCGCTCCGTGATCTCCGCGACTCTCGCCGGCATCTCTGTGTGCTGCGTGAGGTTGCGCGCGGAGACGTTAACCGCCATTGTGAGGTCAAGCCCGGCCTCGCTCCAGAGGTGCTGCTGACGCACTGCCTCGTTCAGCACCCACTTCGTCAACGGCTCTATCAGCTCGCTGCGTTCTGCCTCGGGCATGAACTGCGCCGGCATCAGCAGTCCCTCGGTGGGATGCTGCCAGCGTACGAGCGCCTCTACGCCGGTGGTGCGCTGACCGGCCTTGAGATCGATCTTCGGCTGGTAGTGCAGCACCAGCTCGCCCCGGGAGATGCCGATGCGCAGATCGTTCAGCAGCGTGAGCCGACGCGCTGTCTTGTCCTGCGGATCCACTGCAAAGACCGCCAGACCCTCACCAGAAGATTTGGCCTTGTCCACCGCGAGGCGGGCTCGGCGCATGATCGATTCGGCAGACCGCCCGTCCTGCGGGAATAGGGCGATACCGATGGTCGCCCTCACGTCGATCGCCTCGCCCGCGATCAAGAAGGGATGCTCGAAGACCTCGCGGACTTTCCACGCGATAGCTGCGGCGGTCCCGACATCACTTTCACCTGATGCCAAGATGCAGAATGAATCGCCCTGGATGTGGCCGACCGTGTCGGCGTCGCGCATCGCGCCTCGCAGTCGTCGACCGACCGCCTGCAGCAGTACGTCACCCTTCCTGCGTCCGAGTTTCTCGTTCATCTCGCCGAACTTGTCCGGATCTATCAGCAACACCGCTCGCGACTCTCCCGCTCGATCGGCGAACGCAATCTCACGGTCCAAGCGATCGGTGAAGAGCGTGCGGTTAGGAAGGCCTGTGAGCTCGTCATGCAGCGCCTTGTGCTCAAGCGCTGCGGTGTAGGCCTTGCGACCGGAGATGTCACGGACACAGGCGATCGTGAACGTTTCGTCCCCAACCTGCATCTGGCTGATGTCCATCTCCATCGGGAATAAGGAGCCGTCACTGCGGCAGCCGACCGTCTCGGTCGACTCCGCAGGAATCCTGCTCGCGTTCAACAGACTCCACTTGGCCTGCGCGGACTCGGAGAACTCATCGTGGTGGCTCGGGGCCACGATCAGCTGTAGCGGCTGCCCCACGACGTCTTCCTCGCTGTACCCGAATAGCAACCGCGCCGAGCGGTTGAAAGACTCGATGAGGCCCTGCCCGCCCGCCGTCACGATCCCGTCCGCGACGTTCTGCAGCACGGCTTGCGCGCGTACCTCGCTCGCTGCCAAAGCCGCATTGAGAGCGGTGACCGAGTCAACCGACCGCTGCAACTCCGCGGATTGCAGGAACAGACGGACGAACGCCGAGACCTTCGCCCGCAGGATCTCGGGGCGAACCGGGGTGAAGATGAAGTCGACCGCGCCACCGGCGTACGCGTTTTCCGTCTCCAGCTCATCAGATCCGAACGCGGTCACGAACATAATTGGCGTCGACTCCGACTGTGATCGCTGACGGATGAGCTTGGCCGTCTCAAAGCCGTCGAGTGAGGGCATGCGCACGTCCATCAGGATCATCGCGAAGGTCTGACGCACAACCGCGCGCAGCGCTTCACGGCCCGAGTCGACCTCAACGACGTCGATGCCGAGCGGCGCGAGCATCGCGCGCATCGCGATGCGCTTGGCGGCGTTGTCGTCGACGACAAGGATCGACGGCATCAGCGGGCCGGCAGTCGTCGCCTCGCCTGCCTCCACCGCCGGCGTCGCCGCCGCGAGATCTGTCAGGTTCACGGCCATCAGGATGGCACCTTGATCGCGGGGTGGTTTGCGGTCGCCGTGATTACGCACTCGGCCAGGTCAGCCAGGAAGTCAGGTCCGTCCTGCACCGGTTTGGAGATGTACGCCGAGGCGCCGGCCTGCTTGCAGCGTTCGCGCTCCCCGGTCCCGAGCTTTGCTGTAACCGCGACGATCGCAAGCGGCGACTCCCGGGTTAGCTTGCGCATCTCTTGCATGGTCTCGTAGCCATCCATCACGGGCATCATGATGTCCACCAGAACGAGGCTGATATCTGCCGTGTGCTCGAGCAGCACCAGGGCCTCTGCACCGCTTTCGGCCGGGAGTACCTCCATCTCACCGCGTTCGAGCAGTGCCGTCATCGAGAATATGTTGCGGAAGTCATCGTCGACCACGAGGACCTTCAGCCCTGCTAGCACGTCTGGCGTCGTTTGAGGGGATCGCGCGGGCGCCAGCGGCTCTTGTGTGAAGGCGGGGTCGATCACCGGCACCGCGTGATCACGCCGGCTGGACGGGAGGTAGAGGGTGAAGGTGCTGCCTTCGCCGAGCGTGCTGTGAAGCGTGATCTCGCCGCCCAGCAGTTGCGCGAGCTCGCGGCTGATCGATAGACCGAGTCCCGTTCCACCGAAGCGACGGCTCGTCGTACCGTCGGCCTGCGCGAACGCTTCGAATATGAGGCCCTGGAGGCTGTCCTCGATGCCGATGCCGGTGTCCTCGACGGTAAACGCCACGACGCTCGGTGCCTCGCTGAGCTCGTGGTGGCCCGCGCTCCAGCCCTGCTCGGGCTGGCTGATGCTTATCCGCACCTCGCCCTGGTCGCTGAACTTGAAGGCGTTGGACAGAAGGTTCTTCAGCACCTGCCGCAGCCGGGCCAGATCGGTGACGAGCGTCGGCTGGGTCTCGCTATCAAGTGTCGCCACGAATGACATCTGCTTCTGCTCCGAGACGGGACGGAACTCGCGCTCGAGTAAGTCCCGGAGGTCTCCCAGGCTCACTTCACTGATGTCGAGGGTCACGGTGCCCGATTCGACCTTCGCGAGGTCGAGGACATCGTTGAGCAGCTTCAGCAGGTCGGTGCCGGACGAGTGGATCGTTTGGGCGTACTCGACCTGAGAATCGGTGAGGTTGCTTTCAGGGTTAGCCGTGAGCTCCCCGGCAAGGATCAGCATGCTGTTGAGCGGTGTGCGCAGCTCGTGCGACATGTTCGAGAAGAACTCGGACTTGAATGCTGACGAGACGGCCAGCTGCTCCGCCTTCTCCTCCAGCAGGCGCTTGGCGCCTTCGACCTCGAGGTTCTTGGCCTCGACCTCGATGTTCTGGTCGGCCAGCCGGCGAGCCTGCTTCGCCAGGTCTTCGTTTGAGCTGTGCAGGTCCTCCTGACGCGACTGCAGCTCCTGTGCCTGGAACTGGGCCTGCGTAAGCAGGTTCTCGGTGAGCGTGTTGGCCTCGATCGTGTTGAGAACCAAGCCGATGCTCTCGGTGAGCTGATCAAGGAAGGTCTGGTGAGTCGCACTGAAGCGGCTGAACGAAGCAAGCTCGATCACAGCTCGGACAGACCCTTCGAAGAGGATCGGTAGGACGATGATGTTGAACGGCTGCGACTCGCCGAGCCCTGAATTGATCGTGACGTAATCACCGGGTACATCCGTGAGCAGAATGCGCTCCTTCTCCTGGGCGCACTGGCCGACGAGCCCCTCGCCGAGACGGAACTCCGTCGAGAGGTTCTTGCGCTCCTTGTACCCGTATCCGGCCTGGTAGCGGAGTACCGATTCACCGCTCTCATCAGGGGTGACGAGCGTGTAGAAGACGCCGTGTTGCGCCGACAATAGCGGTGCGAGCTCTGAGAGGATCATCTTTGACACGGTCGGGAGATCACGCTGTCCCTGCAGCATCCGGCTGAAGCGCTCGAGGTTTGTCTTG
>PLES01000038.1:234-15260 GCA_003137075.1 Solirubrobacterales bacterium | reverse complement strand
TAGTCTCACCCGCCGTGAGCGTCACCTGGCAGGCTGCGGCCGAATACAAGGACATCCGCTACGAGCTGTCGACCGGTGAAGACGCCGGGATCGCGAAGATCACGATCGATCGCCCGGAGGTCCGCAACGCCTTCCGTCCCGAAACCGTGGTCGAGTTGATCGATGCGTTTGAGCGGGCGCGTGAAGATACGGGCGTCGGGGTTGTGATCCTCACCGGTGAGGGGCCGCTTGCGTTCTGCAGCGGCGGTGACCAGCGGGTGCGGGGCAGCCGTGGCGGTTACGTCACCGGCGCCGACCCCGAGCAGGCCGGTCACCACAACGTCGCTGGACGCTTCCACGTGACCGACCTGCACGTCCAGATCCGGCGCCTGCCGAAGCCGGTTGTGGCGATGGTCGCCGGCTACGCGATAGGCGGTGGGCACGTGCTGCACATCATCTGCGACCTCACGATCGCCGCTGACAACGCGAGGTTCGGCCAGACCGGACCGAAGGTCGGCTCCTTCGACGGCGGCTTCGGCGCGAGTGTGCTCTCGCGCCTGGTCGGTCCCAAGAAGGCCAAGGAGATCTGGTTCCTCTGCCGCCAATACGGTGCTCAGGAGGCGCTCGACATGGGCCTTGTGAACACCGTCGTCCCGCTCGACCAGCTCGAGGCGGAGACGGTCAAGTGGTGCAAGGAGATGCTCGAGCTCTCCCCCTTCAGCTTGCGGCTGATGAAGGCCAGCTTCAACGCCGACGAGGACGGCCTCGCCGGGATTCAGCAGCTGGCCCACGACGCCAACCTGCTGTTCTACATGAGCGAAGAGGCGGCCGAGGGCCGTCAGGCCTATTTGGAGAAGCGGCCGCCCGACTTCTCGAAGTTCCCCCATCGCGCCTGATGACGGCAGCTTCCGCAAAGCCGACGCCAGCGGTGGGACCGCCGAGCTCGCTTCAGATCTGGATGATGGCGACGCGTCCCAAGACGCTGCCCGCCGGGATCGCCCCGGTGCTGGTCGGGACCGCGCTGGCCGGTTACCTGCACGTCTTTCATCCGCTGCGCTTTGTCGCGGCGCTGCTCGGCTCGATCCTGATCCAGATCGGCGCGAACCTCTCAAACGACTACTCGGATGCCCGTCGCGGCGCCGATACCGAGGACCGGCTGGGTCCTGTGAGAGTCACCGCGGGTGGCCTCGTGCCGCCGCGACAGGTGCTGATCGCGACCTACTTCACGTTCGGTTTGGCGGTGCTCTGCGGCGGCTACCTGATCGCCGTCGCCGGCTGGCAGCTGCTGCTGATCGGAGTCGCCTCAATCGCCGCCGGGGTGCTCTACACCGGTGGTCCTAAGCCCTACGGCTACGAGGGCCTGGGCGAGATCTTCGTGTTCCTCTTCTTCGGCGTCGCCGCCGTCGCCGGCTCCTACTTCGTGCAGATGCGTCACTTCTCATGGGAGTCGCTGGCGCTCTCTGTGCCGGTCGGCCTGATCGCGTCGGCGCTGCTGGTCGTCAACAACACGCGCGACATCGACACCGACCGCCGCGCCAACAAACGCACCTTGGCGGTGCGCTTCGGACGCGAGCGCTCGCGCCAGATCTACGCCGCACTGATCTATGTGAGCTACCTGCTGGCGCTGGTCACCTGGGTCTTCGGGCCGCTGCAGCCATGGTTGCTGCTGAGCTGGCTCTCACTGCCGTTGGCGATCCTGGTGGTCAAGCTCGTGCGCACGCACACCGACGGTCCTTCGCTGAACGGCGCCCTGGCCGCCACCGGCCGTCTGCAGCTCATTTTCTGTCTGCTGCTCTGCGCCGGAATACTGCTCAGTCGGTGAAGCTCGAGGCGTTCGTCCGGCATGTCAGGTGGCGCAGCCCACTGCGTGCCGCGCACGCCACGGATATCCACGCCGCGCCGGCCCCGCGACCGTTGGTTCTCGTCCGGATCGAGTCGGTCGACGGTGCCGTCGGCTACGGCGAGTCTGCCCCGCTCGTGGACTACGACGGGGTCACGCTGGAGGCGGTGCTGGACGCGCTGAAGCTCTACGAGCCCGTCGTTGCGGGCAGCGCCGGTCTCTCACACGCGGAGATCCTGGCCGGCTGCGCGCAGGCCGCCCACCTGCCGCAGGCGCTCGCAGCAATCGACCTGGCGCTCTGGGATCTGGCCGGCCAGCGGGCCGGCCAGCCGATCTGGGCGCTGCTCGGCTCGCAGGCGCCACCGGTCGTCGAGCTCAACTGGGCGATCGGCGCCGAGGAGCCGGGCCAGGCGGCCTCACAGGCGCTCGGCGCCGTGGCGCGGGGCATCGAGTGCCTCAAGGTCAAGGTCGGCGTCGGGGACGACCTCGCACGGGTGCGAGCCGTGCGCGCCGCGGTCGGACCCCAGGTTCGGCTGCGGCTCGATGCCAACGGCGCCTGGCTGCTCGACCAGGCGGTCAACGCCCTGCGTGAGCTGACTGACCTCGGGCTCGAACTCTGCGAGGAGCCGGTGCACGGCGTCTTCGGAATCTCCGCGGTCGCCAGAGCACTGCCCTATCTGACGATCGCCGCCGACGAAACCGGCGCCGACCCGACGCTCTTCAAGACCCGGATCTGTGGCTCTGTCTGCCTCAAGATCTCCCGCTGTGGCGGCATCACCGGCGTCTTGCGCGACGCCGTGGCGGCGCGTAACGCCGGCTATGACATCTATCTGGCGTCGACGATGGACGGTCCGCTCGGGATCGCCGCAGCGCTGCATGTCGCGGCCGTCGTCGAGCCTGTGCGCCCCTGTGGCCTTGCCACGCTCGAGCGCTTCGAGGCACCGGAGGTGCTGCGGATTCGCGGTGGCCGCATGGCGCCGCCGCCGGGCTCAGGGCTCGGTGACCGGCTGGTCGGCTGGTACGACTCGCTCTAGCTCGGCGATAACCGCGTCAGGACGCTCGAGGTGGACGGCGTGGCCGGCACCGGGCACGACTACGAACCTCTCCGTGGCCGGGATCTGTAGAGCCATCTCACGCCCGATCGCGGTGAACTTCTGGTCGCGTTCACCGACGATGATCGAAGTCGGCATCTTCAGTTCGCGCAGGCGATCCCAGACCGGCGGCAGTGCGCCGGTGCCGAGCCCCCTGAGTGCGGCGGCGAGCCCCAGCGGAGTGCTGCGCAGGCGATCGGCATGGGCGGCGGCGGCTAGCTCTGGACTCGCGCCGGCGAGCACCGGCGTCCGCGCCCAGCTGGTGGCGAACTGATCGATCGTCATGGCTTCGATCCGGGCCGCCAGCTGCTCGTCAGCGGCCCGGCGCTCGTCACGCTCGCGCTCGACCTGGAGTCCTGGGCTCGCTCCGATCAGCACGAGGCGTTCGATCCGCTCGGGCATCGCCAGCGCGACATGCAGGGCGATGCGTCCACCCTGCGAGTAGCCGACGAGCGTGAAGCGCGGCTCGCTGATCGCGGCAATGTCCTCGAGCACCGCCGCGAGCGTGACCGGGGTCTGCTCTGATGCAGAGGCGTGCCCACGGATGTCCGGAGCTAAGGCGCGATACCGTTGAGCAAGCCCCGAGATCACCGGCTGCCAACTGGCGCCGCTGTTGGTGAAGCCGTGCAGCAGCACGACGGCGGGTGCTTTGCTCATACCCGCATCATGACTGCCACAGACAGCCACCTGTTGCTCCGCGCGCTTGTCGACGAGTTAGCTCGTTGCGGCATGCAGCACGCCTGCACCTCCCCCGGTTCGCGCAACACGCCGATCGTGCTGACGCTTGCACGTGAGCAACGGCTTCAGACCTGGTCACACGTCGACGAACGCTGCTCCGGCTTCTTCGCGCTGGGTGCGGCCAAAGCTTCCGGCAAACCGGTCGCGGTCACCTGCACCTCGGGCACCGCCGCGGCAAACCTGATGCCGGCGGTGATCGAGGCGCACGAAGCCGGTATCCCCCTGATCCTCTTGACCGCTGACCGCCCGCCGGAGCTGCGTGAGATCGGTGCCGGCCAGACGATCGATCAGCTGAAGCTCTATGGCGACGCCGTCAAGTGGTTCTTCGAGCTCGGGATCCAGGAGGCCACGGCCGAGCGGATGCGCTGGATCCGCTCGCTAGCCTGCCGCGCGTTCTGGACCGCGCTCGACGGCCGTCCCGGGCCGGTGCATCTGAACATCCCGCTGCGCGAGCCGCTGCTGCTCGACGGGCCGCTCAGCGAGGACGAACCGGGCGGTGGCGGGCGCGCCTCGGGCGACCCGTGGGTCGGATGGCAGCGGCCGAGCCTCAGCACACCGCGGGCGCTGCCGCACCGGCACGAGTTTCAGCGAACGGTTTTCGTCGCCGGCGATCTCGGCGGCGATCCGGGTCTCGGCGGCCGGCTTGCGGCGTTCGCGGCACGCGCCCGGGTGCCGTTGCTCGCCGACCCGCTCTCCGGCGCTCGCAGCGGCGGCGCCGCGGTCGCGCACTGGGACTTGATCCTGCGTGACCCCGAGACCGCCTCTCAGCTGAGACCAGAGATCGTCTGCCGGATCGGCGACATGCCGACCTCGAAGCCGCTGCGCAACTGGCTCGCCGGACTCGACCAGGCACAACATGTGCACTTCAGCTCCGACGAACGCTGGTCGGATCCGCTCTCACGCAGCGGCATGCGCTTCGTCGAGCCGCTGGCACAGATCTTTGCCCGGATCGAGCTTGACGAGGTCGTGCCCGACGACAGTGACTGGCTTGACCGCTGGCTCCGCGCCGACAGCGCCGTCGCACACGCGATCACCGAGCCGCTGATGGCTGCCGGATTCTCTGAACCTGCAGTCGCCACCGCGCTCGGTCAGTTCCTGCCGCCCAACGCGACCCTCTTCGTCGGGGCGTCGATGCCGATCCGGGACGTTGAGGAGTTCTTCCCGGCGCTGGCCGAGCCGCCGCGGGTGCTGGCCAACCGCGGCGCCAACGGCATCGACGGCACCGTCTCCTCCGCCTTCGGCGTCGCCGCCGCTTCGGACGGCCCGGTTGTCTTGCTGACCGGTGACGTCACGCTCGCGCACGATCTCGGCGGCCTGCTGGCGGCGCGGCGCACCGGTCTGAAATTGACGATCGTGCTGATCAACAACGACGGCGGCGGCATCTTCAACTTCCTGGCGATCGCCAACGAGACAGACGTCTTCGAGTCACAGGTGGCGACGCCGACCGGGCTCGACTTCAGCGTCGCGGCGCAGCTCTTTGACTGCGCCTACGACTCGGCTGACGGCATCGACTCGTTCGCCGGCGCGCTGATGTCAGCGCTGAAGCGCGATCAGACCACGATCATCGAGGTCAAGACCGAGCGCGTCGCCAATCGCGCGCTGCACGCGGCCGTCGAGGCTGCGGCGCTCGCGGCTCTACGTCCGTGAGCGCCCCCTCTTCTGAACCCGACAACGAACTCGCGCTCGTCTTCGCGGCAGATGAGGCCTACGCGATGCCGCTGGCGGTGACCCTGCATTCGGCGCTGTCGCATCTCGACTTGGCCTGTCGCCCAGGGGTATACGTGCTCGACGTCGGTGTCTGCGATACATCGCGGGCCCACGTCGTCGATGTCGCCCGCGCTGCCCGTGACAACGCCAGCGTTACCTGGCTACCCGTGGCTGAAGAGCCGCTGGCCGGGCTCAGCGGTGGGCCCGACCGGACCGCCGAGGCTGCTCGGGCGGCTTACTCGAGGCTGCTGATCCCTGGTTTGCTGCCAGCGCACACCCGACGCGGGGTCTACCTCGACTCCGACGTCTTGATCCGCGGTGACATCTCGCCGCTCTTCACGCTCAGCCTCGGTGATGCCGCGGTGGGGGCGAGCCGCGAATTCCTGATCCATAGCACCGAGGACGAGATGTCCGGGGTCCGGGGGCATCGGCCCGCCCGGCCCTACCTGAACGCGGGCGTGCTCGTTTTCGACGTTCCCGCCTGGACCGACGCGAAGATCACCGAGCGCGCGCTCAGCTTCGCCCGTGACAACACTCCGCCGTGGCTTGACCAGGACGCGCTCAACGCCGCGCTGGACAAGTGGCACGACATCGGCCCCGAATGGAACCTCCAGGTCGGCGCCTTCCGGACCGCCTTTCCGGCCAGCGCGTTCCCGCTCGCCGGACGTTATGCCGACCCCCAACGGTTGTATCGCTCGGCCGCGGTATTGCACTTCACGGGCGGGAACCCATGGGATCCGCGCTGCAACTCGCGCGGTACCTCGGCCTGGGTCTGGTACCTGCTGCGGCTCCGCTGGTATTCGCCCACGCAGAGCGTGGGCTGGACGCTTCACTGGCTGCGTGTGCGGCTGACCTTCGGCCTCGCCGCAAAGGCCCGCAGGCTGCGGCGCTCGCTGAAGCGAGCCGGATAGCCACGGCTTGGCTTCCGCTCAGCTAGCCCGAGAGCACCGGCAGCAGCGCCTGCAGCTTGGTCTCGGTCTCGGCCAGCTCCTCCGCCGGGTCCGAGTCGCCGACGACCCCGCAGCCGGCGAAGCACGCTGCCTGGCGGCCGCGCAGCAGCGCGCACCGCAGCGCCACGCAGAACTCCCCGTCACCGCTCGCGTCGGTCCAGCCCACGGCTCCGGCATACCAGCCGCGATCCATGCCCTCGAGCGCCGGGATCAAGCGCTGGGCGACGTCGTTCGGCTCACCGCCGACCGCCGGCGTCGGGTGCAGAGCGCCGGCTAGTTCAAGCGCCCCGACCGGTGACTTCAACTGGGCCCGGATCGGCGCCGCCAGATGCTGGATGTTGGCAACGCGGATCACGACCGGCTCGGGCGCGACCGTCACCCAGAGCGCATACGAGTTCAACGCCTTCGCGATCCGCTGCGCGACGATCGCGTTCTCATGCCGGTTCTTCTCGCTGTGCAGCAGCGTCTCGCCGAGATGGTCGTCGACGGCCGGGTCGGCGCTGCGGCGGATTGAGCCGGCCAGCGCGACCGTGCTCGCCCGCTGCCCCTGGCGTCGCACCAGCAGCTCCGGGGTCGCGCCGATAAAGGTCGCGTCGCCACGGCCGACCGCATAGATGTACGAGGACGGGAAGCCGCCGCGCAGTACGTCGAACACCGCCGCGGCGTCGTGATCGGTCGGCGCCTCGACCTGAACCTCTCTGGCCAGCACGACCTTCTCCACCTCACCGCTGCGGATCCGTTCGACCGCGCGGGCCACCGCCTCCTCGTAGTGCGCCGGCGGCAGTGCGCTGTGGACCTGGAAGGTTCCGGTAGGCGCCGGATCGAGCAGCGGCAACGGCTGCTCACGCAGCTGCTCAAGGCGAGCGGTAACGCGATCGCGTTGGACCTGCGGGTCGTCGCCCTTGAGCACCGCGACGTTGACCGTGATCCAGGTCTGCTCACCGGCGCGCACGAACGAAACCTCCGGGACGATCATCGAAGCGGCCGTGAAGCCATTCCAGGCGGGGCTGCGACCGCCGTCCTGCGCGAACGCGAAGCCGCCAACCGCCGCCAGGCCGGCGCCGGCCGGGCCTTCGTAGCCGTCGTCGCGCGCCCGTGAGCTCAGCTCCCGCCACAGCAGATCAAGCTCGGCAAAGCGCCGGGAGCCCGCCGCCTTCAGCTCGTAGGCGCAGCCGAGCGCGGCGAGCGCGCTGGCCTCGCGGTCGGGCTGCTCGAGGCAGAACCAGGGCTCGTCAGCCTGTCGTGAGGCGACCGCGATCGCCGAGGGATCGTGTGCGCCGGTGAGTCGTTCGCTGACGCTTACCAGCGTCGGCAGCTCACCCCTGGGCTGCCGGGCCGCGCTGTCCAGCCGCGCATGCAAGCGCGCATGCGCGGCGCCGGAAAGCCAGGGGGATGCGAGTGTGGTGCTCAGACGTACTAGGTCTCGTTGCGACCGCGACCAATCGCGATCTCGCCGGTGCGGGCCATCTCGATCAGACCGAACGGCCTGATCAGCCGCTCGAAGGCGTCGACCTTCTCCTGCGTGCCGGTTACTTCGGCGACCACCGCGCGCTTGCTGACGTCGACGATGTGGGCGCGGAAGATGTCACAGATCTGCATGACCTCCGCCCGCGCGACCCCGTCCGCCGAGATCTTGAAGAGCGCAAGCTCACGAGCGAGCGTCTCCTCCGGCTCAAGATCGCGGATCTTGAGCACGTTGATCAGCTTGTGTAGCTGCTTGGTCACCTGATCTATCGAGTGCACCGCGCCATCGAGCGTGATCGTGATGCGAGAGACCGAGTCGTCGTCAGTTGGGCCAACAGCGAGCGTGTTGATGTTGAAGCCGCGCCGCGCGAACAGACCCGTGACTCGGGTCAGGACACCCGGCTTGTTCTCCACCAGGATCGAGACGATGTGCTTGCGACCGGAGCGGAAGTTGCCCGCTGCCTCAAGCTCCTCGAGCGAGAGGATCTCCTTGGTTCCAGGCTCACCCATGGCTCAGCCCACCATGTCGCGCGCGGGCTGCCCCGGGGCGATCATCGGGTAGACGTTCTCCTCGGCGGTGACGCGCACGTCGACCATCACCGGCCCCGGAGTCGCGAGCGCCCGCTTCATGTCCTCGACCAGTGTGGTCTTGTCGGTGAAACGGAACCCGGTCGAGCCGTAAGCCTCAGCGAGCTTCACGAAGTCCGGGTAGTTGCCCATGTCGACGTGGCTGTAACGCCGGTCCCAGAACAGCTCCTGCCACTGGCGAACCATGCCGAGGTAGCCGTTGTTCATGATGAAGACCTTGACGTCGATCTGGTCCTGAGCCAGCGTCGCGAGCTCCTGGATGTTCATCTGCACGCCGCCGTCGCCGACCAGCGCCACGACCTGCTTGTCAGGGCAGCCGACCTTGGCGCCCATCGCCGCCGGCAGCCCGAAGCCCATCGTGCCGAGGCCGCCGGAGTTGATCCAGTGACGCGGCTTGTCGAAGTGGTAGTGCTGAGCAGCCCACATCTGGTGCTGACCGACATCGCTGACGATGATCGCGTCGCCACCGGTGGCCTCGTACAGCGCCTGCACCATGTACTGCGGCTTGATCTCGGTATCGACCGAATCCTCGTAGGCGAGCGGGTAGCGCTCCTGCCAACCGGAGATCCGGTGCCACCACTCCTCCAGCCGCTGCGGGTCCGGACCGAGCGCCCGGTACTCCGCGGTCAGGCGCGGCAGGATGTTCTTGGTGTCGCCGACGATCGGGATGTGCGCCGGGACGTTCTTCGAGATCTCGGCCGGATCGATGTCGATGTGGACGAACTTCGCCCGCGGCGCGAACTCGGAGAGCTTGGCGGTGACGCGATCGTCAAAACGGGCCCCGATCGCGACGATCAGGTCTGCTTCATCCATCGCATAGTTGGCCGTGCGCGTTCCGTGCATGCCGAGCATGCCGAGCCACTGTGGGTGCGATGCCGGGAAGCTTCCCAGTCCCATCACCGTGCAGGTCACGGGCAGACGGTCTGAGAGCGCCAGTTCGACCAGCTCCTCAGACGCACCGACCGCGCCGCCGCCGACATACAGCACCGGGCGTTTGGCGTTGGCCAATGCCTTGGCCGCGAGCCGGATCTGCTTCTGGTTGCCCTCCGTGGTCGGCTGGTACCCGGGCAGATGCACGTCCGTGATCGGCTCGTAGGGGATGTCCGCACGGCTGAGATCGGTCGGGATGTCCACGACGACCGGGCCGGGGCGACCGGTACGGGCGATGTGGAACGCCTCGTGAATTGCGCGCGGCAGATCCGAGGGGTGGTGAATCATCGTGCTGTGCTTGACGATCGGCATCGTGATGCCGATCGTGTCGGCCTCCTGGAAGCCGTCGGTACCCAGCAGATCGGTACGGACCTGGCCGGTGATGAAGACCACCGGGACCGAGTCCATCATCGCGTCGCAGATCGGCGTCACCAGGTTGGTTGCGCCTGGGCCACTGGTGCCGAGCGCCACCCCGACCTTGCCGGTCGCCTTGGCATAGCCCTCGGCTGCATGGCCGCCGCCGGCCTCGTGGCGCACCAGGATGTGGCGGATGCCGGCGTCGTGAAACGCGTCATATGTCGGGAGGTTGGCGCCACCCGGATATCCGAATACGACGTCGACACCTTCTGCTTTAAGACATTCCATCAACGCGTCAACTGCACGCATAGCGCTCGCCTCCTTTCGTGAAAGCTAGTTTCGCCGGTGGCACGACGCCACCCACGATTTCCAGCGAGTCTAATAGCTCGCAGATCGAACAGAACTAGCTGTTCGCGGTAGGCGCGGGGCATTCCTGCCCGGGCGCCGCCGACGGGCGCTTGCCTACTGCTCGTCGCGTTCGGCGTGGGCCGGCTCGACGGCTGCCGCGGCGCGGTCCCGGTAGAGCGCGTAGTCGGTGCGCTTCGGGCACAGCGAAGCCGCCATCGCCAGCGGCACGCGCGCTTCGGCGTGGCGCCCGAGCAGCTGCAGGCAGCGTCCCAGGCAGAAGAGCGCGTAGTCATTGGTCGGGGCTTGATCGACCACCGCCTGGAACTCGGCGGCGGCCTCGCGGAAGCGCTGTGTGTGGAACAGCGCGCGACCGAGCGCCTCGCGGATCGAGGCGCTCTGCGGGGAGAGGTCGCGCGCGCGGCTCAGCGGGACCGCGGCCTGATGGTGATGGCCGTCAGCCAGAAGCGCACATCCACGGCTGTATAGCTCGTAAATGTCCTCCATAGCGGTCAGTTTACCACTGATGGTTGCGTAGTCAACGAGGCCGCGAGCAGGCTTACTACCTCCTCGACGATCGCTCGGGCGACGTCACTCTTTGAGCTCTGAGCGATCCACCGTTCCGAGCCATCCCGGCCAAGGATCACGACTTCGTTGTCAGCCGAGTCGAAACCGATCTCCGGCCTTGAGATGTCGTTGACGACGATCGCGTCGAGCCGCTTGCGCGCGAGCTTCTCGCGTCCGTAGTCAAGCGCCCCCTCCCCGTGCTCGGCGGCGAAGCCGACCAGCACCTGCCCGGGCTGGCGCTGTGCGGCGAGCGTCGTGAGCACGTCCTCGGTCGGCTCGAGCTCGATCTGCAGCGACGCATCCGGCGCGGTCTTCTTGAGCTTGTGATCGGCCGGTGCGGCGGGCCGGAAGTCCGCGACCGCCGCTGCCATAAGTAGGACGTCGGCGTCGCTGAAGCGCTTGTGGCACGCCTGCGCAAGCTGCGCGGCGGTCTGGACCGGGACCACCTCAGCGCCGGCCGGCGCATCGAGCTTCACATTCGCCGCCACGATTGTGACGTTAGCCCCCAATCCGGCGGCAACTTCGGCGAGCGCAAAGCCCATGCGGCCGGAGGAGCGGTTGCCGATGTAACGCACGCTGTCAATCGGCTCCTGGGTGCCACCGGCGGTCACCAGCACGTTGACACCCTGGAGGATGCCGGTTTGAAGCGCCGGAGCGCCAGACGGTTCCGCGGACACCGGCCGCGGAACCGTCTGGTCTCCGAGCAGCGCCTGGCAGGCCGCCAGCAGTTCGGCGGGCTCGGCCAGGCGCCCGATCCCGCGCTCCCCGTGTGAGGCGAGTTCACCCTCGCCGGGCGGGATCACAGCAAGCCCGCGCTGCTCGAGCAGCTTCAGGTTCGCCTGGGTCGCCGGGTTCAGGTACATGCGGTTGTTCATCGCCGGGGCCACCGCGACCGGGCAGGCCGCCGCGAGCGCGGCGGTGGTCACGAGGTTGTCGGCGACTCCGGCCGCGAGCTTCGCGATCGTGTTGGCGCTCGCCGGAGCGATCAGGAAGACATCGGCGCGCTCAACCAGCGCCAGGTGGCTGATCGGCGCGCGTTCCGGCAGCGCCTCGCCGGGATAGGAGCCTCGTGCCGGGTCCTGCTCGAACTCGTCGGTCAGGACCGGCGCGCCGGTGATCGCGGCGAACGAGGCGCGTCCGACGAACCGTTCGCTCGTCGGCGTCTGAATCACACGCACGGAGTGCCCCGCCTTCACCGCCAGCCGGGCTGTCTCGAGCGCTTTGTAAGCCGCAATCCCGCCGCTGACGCCAATCAGCAGTCGCACGGCTTGCCGGCCTAGCGGTAGTGGTACTTCAGCTTGCCCTGAGCGACCTCTTCAAGAGCGATCGTCAGGTAGTTCTTCGAGCGGGTCTCCACCATCGGGGGCGGGAACTCGTCGAACGTGCCCTCACCGAGGTTGTGGTAGTAGGAGTTGATCTGGCGCGCACGCTTGGCGGCCACGACGACGCTCGCGTAGTCGGAGTCGACGTGATCAAGAAGCTTGTCGATGCGGGGAGAAATCAAGGCTAGAAGTCCTTAGCTTGGATGAACTACAAGCTTAGCGTCCGGCGTGGTGGTCGGTCATCCCTACGTGAGCGCGCCGTGCTCCCCACCCGGGGCGCTGCCCCGCGATCGGTGTGAATCCAATTCGGGAACTCCGAAGCAGATTCACACAGTTCTCACTTAGGGCACCCTACTTAGGGTTACCTAATTAGGGTGCCCTAAGTTGTGATACGGTCCCGCCCAGAACAAGTCCGAGCCGCACGCTCGGGATTCAACTTACAAGGAGGATCGTTGTCCCCGGAAGCCGCCACCAAGTCCGCCGACAGAGGCGTTTCGACTCGCCCAGGAGAGCGCGTCAGCCTCTACCTCTGGACCGCGATCGTGCTTGCTCTCACCGTCACCCTGGCGGTGCTCAGCTGGCATGCGAAGGGCGGCACCACCGATCCGACGGCACTCGCGCCCGGCCATCACCTTGGCCGCACCACCGTGGTGATCAACAGCGCGATCCTGGTTCTGCGTGAGGGCCTTGAGACGATCCTCGTGCTGGCCGCGGTGATGGCGAGCTTCCTCGGCGGCAACAAGGTCTACCGGCGCCCTGTGGCAGTCGGCGGCGGCATCGGCATCCTCGCCGGCATCGGCACCTGGTTCATCGTCNNTGATCGTGATGAACTGGTTCTTCCACAAGGTCTATTGGACCGGTTGGATCTCGAACCATCACAAGCGCCGCCGCAGCCTGCTCTCAGCCGACGCCGAGACCAACAAGCGCAGAATGCTCCTGGGTCTCGCACTGCTCGGCTTCACCTCGGTCTACCGCGAGTGCTTTGAGATCGTGATCTTCCTGCAGAACCTGCGCCAGATCTACGGCTCAAGCGTCGTGCTTGAGGGTGTCGTGATCGGCTGCCTCTTCACCGGCGCCGCCGGCGTGCTGACCTTCGCGCTGCATCAGCGCCTGCCCTACAAAAAGCTGCTGATCATCACCGGCTTGATGCTGCTGGTCGTTCTGATCGTCTCGGTCGGCGAGGAAGTCAATGAGATGCAGCTGGCCGGCTGGATCCCATGGGGCACGATCTCCTGGCTGCACCTCCCCGGCTGGATGGGCACATGGTTCTCACTGTTCAATAACTGGCCGACCTTCCTCGGGCAGTTCGTCGCCCTGGCGCTCGTGATCGGCTCTTACTTGGGCGCCCAGTACGTCCGCGTCTGGCGTCCGCGCCGCCGCGGCCTGCAGGCCGCGCAGCGCGCCGAGCGGATCCCCGAGCGCCCGGCCGACATCGCCGTCGGTGGCGGTGTCACGGCCGCGACGGCTTAGCCGAATGCGGCCCTGCACGACAGCGCCTTCCGGCCGGTGCTCAGGGGCAACTAAGCCGCGCTTGCCAACTCCGCCTGGACGACCGCGACCAGCTCCTCGATCGCGTCTTCCAAGCGGTCGTTGACGACCACATGGGGAAACTCGGGCTGGGCCTCCAACTCGGCGTCCGCGGTTTCGAGCCGCCGCAGGACCTGCTCCGGCGTGTCGGTGCCGCGCCCGACCAGGCGGGTGCGCAGCGTCTCGCGGGACGGCGGGGCGATGAAGAGCTGGACCGCCTCAGGCATCTTCTCCCGGACCTGGCGGGCTCCCTGGACCTCTATCTCCAGAACGACGGGAACGCCCTCTGAGACCCGGCTCTCCAGCTCTGAGCGCAGCGTTCCGTAGTGGTTGCCGGAGTACTCGGCGTGCTCGACGAAGTCACCGTCATCGACGCGCTGCTCGAACTGCTCACGCGAGAGGAAGTGATAGGCGACGCCGTTCTGCTCGCCCGGCCGCGGCGGTCGCGTTGTGGCGGACACCGAGAGCTCGAGTGCCGGAATGCGATCGAACAGCGCTCGGATCAGGGTCCCCTTGCCGACTCCGGAGGGGCCCGTGATCACGAACACTTTCGCCACGCTAATGCGAGGCTCCACGCTTGGCCCAGAATGCGGCGCCTAACGGCGACGCATCAACTCGACAAGTTCGGTGCGCTGCCGCTGGGACAGCCCACCGATCGTCTTGCTGGGTGAGATTCGGCACGTGGAGAGGATCTTGTTGACCTTCACACGACCGTACTTCGGAACCGCGAGCATCAGATCGAAGACCTTCGCGGTCTCGAGATATTCCGGCGGGTCCAGAAGCAGCTCATGAATGGGCTGCCGGCCCGCCTTCAGGTCGCGCTTGAGCTGTGCTCTGCGACTGCGAATGTCGTTTGCGCGCT
The DNA here is from genome assembly GCA_003137075.1 of Solirubrobacterales bacterium. GTDB lineage: Bacteria > Actinomycetota > Thermoleophilia > Solirubrobacterales > Solirubrobacteraceae > Palsa-465. The sequence continues at coordinate 993 of PLES01000038.1, read as the reverse complement.
GTAGCGCTTCCATCCGTTGTACGAGCGAACGCTCGGGCGCGGCGATGGCTTTCATAGGGGAATCAGTGACCTGCGGCATGGCGGGCGACTATACATCGTGGAGAGGGGCGATCAACAGCTTCAGGACCAATTTCGGCTGGACCTCAAGCTGAGGTTGAGCATTGTCGAGCATGGTTCCGACAATCAGGCAGCTTTGCAGGAAGTTTCTTGGCCCTTTGGATGATGACTGAGCGCGCTTGCGCATTAGCACACCGACGCGCGCCGCGGGACCGTTGAAACGCGCCTTTGCCCACAAATCGGACACATGTTTGGGGTCTTACCCCACCGCACCGCAGCGCAAACGCCGACCCAGGCGCGAACTCAGCCGGCGTAGAGCTCCTGAAGCGAAACCACCTCGGGTTCGCCGTGCGCCGCCGCCGCGATAGCCCGGACAGCCGCGATCCCGCCGGACATCGTGGTGATGCAGGGGATCCGGCGTGCCACCGCGGCCGCTCGGATCTCGTAACCGTCGGTCCGCGCACCGGTACCAACCGGGGTATTGATCACCAGATCCACCTCGCCGAGCTCGATCGCATCGACAACGTGCGGCGAGCCCTCACCGATCTTGTTGATCGCGCGTGCCGGGATGCCCATGCGATTCAGAGCCTTGGCCGTGCCGCGCGTTGCGATCAGCTTGAAACCGAGGTCATGGAGCTGGATCGCGATTCCGGTCGCGGCCGACTTGTCGCGATCTGACACTGTGATGAAGACGGTGCCGTC
>PLES01000038.1:0-162 GCA_003137075.1 Solirubrobacterales bacterium | reverse complement strand
GAACGGCAGCACCGCCTCCTTGACGCAGACGTGGTCGCCGGCGGGCTCATCGGGCAGGTTCATGTCGGCGAGCTTCTCCCCCAGCATCACCCGGCAGGCGAGCTTCGCGACCGGCAGACCGATCGCCTTTGACACGAACGGCACGGTCCGCGAGGCGCGCGG
>PLES01000068.1 GCA_003137075.1 Solirubrobacterales bacterium | reverse complement strand
GCGCCTCTCCGGCGGCAGCGACTCGGGCACGCCGAGCAGGACCCAGACGAGGTTGCACACCGACAGCCCCGCCGCGACGAAGCAAGGCACGACGCCGTAGTGACCCGCCACGGGGATCCGCGCGAGCGCGCCGCCGAGGCCGNNGTGACGTCGGCGATGTACGCGCTGGCCGTGCCCAGGTTCGCGGTGGGGATGCCGCCGAAGACGCGGGCCGCGAAGAGCCAGCCGATGCTGCCGCCCCACGCGAGCGACGAGCCCAGGCCGGCCATGGACAGCGCCGTGCCGGCGATGGACCACACGAGCACCGGGCGCCGGCCCACGCGGTCGGACACGCGACCCCAGACGGGGACGAAGAGAAACTGCATCAGCGAGTAGACCGACGCGAGCAGCGTGGCCTCGAACGCAGGGACGCCGAACGCGTCGCGAGCCTCCTTCGCGAGGAAGGGCAGGACGAGACCGAACCCCAGCAGGTCGATGAAGACCGTGAGGAAGATCGGGCCGAGCCGGGGGGCGCCTTTCATGCGGGCGCCGGCACCATAGCAACCTGCGGGGGCGGCGCTCGCTCAGTTGCGTCGCGCGTGGACGAAGGCCTCGCGGTTGCCCTTGGGGCCGGGCAATCCCGACGATGCGTAGCCGCAGACCGACACGGCCGTCTGCTCAAGCGCGAACCGCCCGACGTCAACCAGGGCCTCACGGCGGTACGCGCCCTCGCGCACCACGCCACCCTTGCCGATCCGCTCGCGCCCGACCTCGAACTGCGGCTTGATCATCGCGAGGCAATCAAACCGCGATGCGGCGGCGCAGGCCAGCACCGCCGGCAGCACCTTGGTCAGCGAAATGAAGGAGACATCAATCACGATCACCGTGGGAGCGTACGGCAGGTCGCCCGGGCTGATGGCACGTGCATTGCGTCTTTCAAGCACGGTCACGCGCGGGTCCTCGCGCAACTTCCAGCTGAGCTCGCCGTAGGCGACGTCAAGCGCGATCACATGGGCGGCGCCACGCTGGAGCAGGCAGTCGGTAAACCCGCCTGTCGAAGCACCGACGTCCAGAGCCTGGGCAGCTTTGACGTCGAGCCCGAAACCGTCGAGCGCGTTGGCCAGCTTGACCCCGCCGCGGGAGACGAACTCCGGCCCCTGCGCGACCTCGAGCTCGGCGTCACCGGAGACCATCTGCCCCGGTTTCAGCGCCCGGTCGCGACCGGGCAGCAGCAATACGTCGCCTGCGAGCACGGCGGCGGCGGCGCGCGCACGCGACTCAAAGAGCCCGCGCGCGACCAACAGGACATCAAGACGCGTCTTGCTCATCGACGCCGCCCGGCCAGCCGGCCGGCACCCGAGCTCAGGCTCAAGCGACCTGGTGGTGGTCTGCGACGGCAGTCAGAACCCGCTCGGCGATGCGCTCGGGCGTGAACTCCACCTCGGTGTGCAGCAACTGCGGCGTGCCGTGCGTGACGAAGCGGTCGGGCATGCCGACCCTCAGGATCCGTGCGGTGATCCCGGCGTCGGAGAGCGTTTCCCAGACCGCGGAGCCAAATCCGCCAGGCAGAACGCCTTCCTCGACGGTCACAAGCAGGTCATGCTCTGCCGCCAGCTGGGCGGCCAAGCCGGCGTCGATCGGCTTAGCGAAACGGGCGTCGGCGACGGTCACGGAGATGCCGCGATCGGTCAGGATCGAAGCTGCTTCAAGTGCCTTGCCGACGCCGCTGCCGTAGCCGAGCAGCGCCACCCGAGGCGTGTCGCCGGCCGCTGACGCGCCAGCCTCCCGCAGGATCTCACCGGTTCCGATCGGGACCAGCTCCGGTTTCACGGGCAGGACCACACCGGTTCCCTCGCCGCGCGGGTAGCGGATCGCGACCGGCCCGGCGTCGTGCGCGAGCGCGGTGTGCAGCATGTTGACGAGCATTGCCTCGTCGCGTGGCGCCATCAGCACCAGGTTCGGCAGGCAGCGCAGGTAGGCGATGTCAAAGACGCCGTGGTGCGTCGGACCATCGTCACCGACGAGGCCGGAGCGATCCATCGCGAAGACGACGTTCAGCTGTTGCAGGCAGACGTCGTGGATGATCTGGTCGTAGGCCCGCTGCAGGAAGGTCGAGTAGATCGCCACCACCGGCTTGCAGCCCTGTAGCGCCATCCCGGAGGCGAGCAGCACCGCCTGTTGCTCGGCGATGCCGACGTCGAAGTACCGGTCGGGAAGCTCCCGCTGGATGATGTTGAGGCCGGTGCCGGAGTTCATCGCCGCCGTGATGGCGAGCACTCGATCATCACGCTTGGCTTCGCGCACGAGCGCCTCGCCAAAGACCTGCGTGTACTGCGGCGGTACCGGCTTGCCGTTCTGAGCGGGTTTGGCGACGATCTTGACCGGCTCGCCGTCGACGATCGACTTGGGCTTTGCGGCGTGCCAGCGCTCCATGCCCTCGAGGCCGCCGTCCTCGGCGGGAGCGAAGCCCTTGCCCTTGACGGTCGCGCAATGGACCACAACCGGCCGCTGGGCCGCCAACGCCTCGCGCACGGCCGCCCGCACGGCGCGGACATCGTGGCCGTCGATCACGCCCATGTAGGCCCAGTTGAGCTCTTCCCACCACAGACCGGGCGCCCAGAAGGCCTTGATCGACTCCTTGAAATGCGGGCCGAGCTTCTCGAAGGCGTGGCCGAGCGCGGGCAGCTTGGTGAGCCCGCTCTCCACGTCCTCACGCGCGTGCCAGAGCTTCGGATTCAGCCGCACGCGATTGAAGTAACGGCTGAGCGCGCCGACGTTGGGCGCGATTGACATGCCGTTGTCGTTCAGCACCACGACGATCGGGGTGCCGGCGCCGCCGGCCTGCGCGACGGCCTCAAACGCGACGCCGCCGGTCATCGAGCCATCGCCGATCACAGCCACCACCTGCCCGTCCTCACCATGGCCGCGACGCATCGCCTCCTTGATGCCGACGGCGTAGCCGATCGAAGTCGAGGCGTGCCCGGCGCCCATAATGTCGTGCTCGGACTCGGTGATCGTGCAGAACGGGGCGAGACCGTCGTACTTGCGAATCGTGTGAAGCTGATCCCGGCGCCCGGTCAGGATCTTGTGCGGATAGGCCTGGTGGCCGACGTCCCAGAGGATCTTGTCCTTGGGCGAATCGAGCAGCGAATGCAGTGCAACGGCGATCTCACAGGTCCCGAGGTTGGCGCCAAAGTGGCCGCCGATCTCACCGACCGTGTCGATGATGTGCTCGCGAACCTCCTGCGCGACCTGCTGCAACTGCTCATCACTGAGCTCGTGCAGGTCTTGGGGTTTGTTGATGTGCTGGAGCAGTTCGGACATCTGGTCAGTGGCTGCGATACGCAATGAAGTCTGTGATCTGGTGAAGCTGCCCGGGGTCGTGCGGCGCGGCGCTGTTCAGCGCATCACTCGCACGGGCGTGCGACTCCTTTGCCAGTTTGCGGGCGCCGTCAAGGCCGAACTCGGTGACGTAGGTCCGCTTTCCGAGGCGCTCATCGCTGCCGCTTGCTTTCCCGAGCGCCTCCTGCGACCCGGTCACGTCCAAGATGTCGTCGACAATCTGGAAGAGAACGCCGAGCTCACTGGCGAAATTGTTGAAGTAAACGATTGTGGCAGGTTCTTGGGAGCCGTCCAGCAACAGCACGCATTCGACGCTCGCCCGGATCAAGCGGCCCGTTTTGAGCGCGTGCAGGTGCCTCAACCCCTCCGCGCCCGCTGGCGCGGAGGCAGCGACGTCCAGGTACTGCCCGCCGACCATGCCGCTGACGCCGGTCGCGCTGGCCAATTCGGCGGCCGCGCGCAGCACGTTCGCAGACTCGCCCGGCTGGTCCGTGAGCAGATGCTTGAACGCCTCCGCGTAGAGCCCATCACCAGCCAGGATCGCGACGTCCTCACCGAACGCAACGTGGCAGGTCGGCCGCCCGCGTCGCAGATCGTCGTCATCCATCGCCGGCAGGTCATCGTGGATCAACGAGTAGGTGTGGATCAGCTCGAGCGCGGCGGCAAAGGGCAACATTGAAGACGGTTCTACCCCGATTGCGGCCGCGGTAGCCAACGCCAATACCGGGCGCACTCGCTTGCCGCCCGCGAGCAGCGAGTAGCGCATCGCCTCTTCGAGCTTGGCGGTGCCCGCCTCTTCCGAGAAGCGCAGCGCCTCCAGGTAACGCTCGACCTGCGCCCTCAGATCTTCCGGATAGCTCACTGTGCCGCTGGAAGCGGCAGCTGTCCGGGCAGGTCGGGCAGCGGCTCAAGCGCCGCACGTACGTGGGTATCTACAGCAGACGCTGCCTCGCCGGCGAGGCGTGAGCACTCCTCGATCAGTTCCAAGGCGAACCCCGGCTCGATCACGTTGGCTCTCAACGCGTCGGCGGCCTCACGGAGGCGCTCGCGCAGCTCTTCAAGGGCGTCACTCACCATAGACAGCCTACTCGCTGACGGCCGCGTCCAGGGCCTGGTTGACCAGCGCGTCGGCGCCGGCGTTCTGGGCGCGCGGCACTGACTCGATGCTCCAGTGCTTGAAACCCTGCAGGGCTTTGGTCGCCTCTGCATGCAACGGCTGCATCGCCGGGTGCTTGACCTTGTAGACGCCAAGCACCTGGCGAGCGACCAGCTCTGAGTCATTGATCACGCGAATCTGATCGGCGCCCAGTGCCGTGGCACGCTCGAGCCCGCGCAGCAACGCCCGGTATTCAGCGACGTTGTTGCTGGCGACGCCGATCGTCTCCCCAAGCTGCTCGACGACACTACCGTCGGCCCTGGAGATCACGACTCCGATCGCCGCCGGGCCGGGATTCCCGCGCGCACCGCCGTCGACGTGCAGCACCAGCATGTGCTCGCCGTCGCTCACGCGTCAACGGCCCTACGGGATCGTGAGCGCGCCGGTCTCGTCGGCGCTCGCATTGGCGAAACGCTCATGCTCAACCAGCTCATCAAGCTCATAACCCTGGCCGGCGAGTCTGACGGCGCCGCGGCTCTCTGAGAGATCGACCTCGTAGCGGTACCAGCAGAGTTCCCAGAAGACCACGATCCAGACCAGACTCGCGACAGAGGCGTCGGGCGTGACGTTGACCCCCGCCGCTCCGAGTGAGCGTGCGACACCGGCAACCGTGCGACGGTGCTCGGTCTGATTGAAGGATTCGATCGCCGCCAGGATCTTGTGGTCACCGCTGGCCGGGATCGCATGCACGTGCCGTGGCTCGCGGATGCGGTCGCTTTCGTAGCTGCGACTCGCCGCCGGCGTGGCGATCGGCGGTGAGCGGCGCGGCCAATCGCCGAGTTCGTCGTCGAGCGTCGGCGGTGCCGCGGGGCCGTCTGGTGCGGCACGCCCGGCGCGCGTGCTCTGGCGGGCTTTGCTGGCACGCCGACGACCGAACAGCGACCGGCGGCGGTCCGGAACGCCGCTCGAGTCCGAGTAGTCGGGGACCGCGCCTTCCCGCATCCAGCCTTCATGCAGGGCGTGCGGCTTGCAGAGCTCACAGACGGCGTAACGCCGGCCGCCGTTGACGAAGACCTCGGTCTGCTCGCCACGCAGCAATGTGCGTTCGCATACGTCACAAACGTCGTGTTGCTGTGTTGTGTTGATACTTCTAGTGCTCATCGCCGCGCCCGCCACAAGTGAGTACGAGCGTAGCGGGTCAAACTCGTTTCACACCTTCACGACTTCGGTCCGGGTGGACGAAACGACCCGATCGACCATGTGTGCGGGAACTTCCTCGTAGCGCAGAAATTCCATCGCGAACTCACCCTGGCCGCCCGTGATCGAGCGCAGATCGGGGGCGTACGAGAGCATTTCCGCCATCGGCACCTCGGCCTTGACCTCGGTGATGCCGCTGCCGGCCGGCTCCATCCCGTGCGGATGTCCACGGCGCGAGTTGAGGTCGCCGATGACGTCACCGACGGCCTCCTCCGGAACGCTCAAGGTGACCAGCATGATCGGCTCGAGCAGCACCGAGCCGGCATCGGTCAGCGCTTCGCGCATGGCCATCGTCGCGGCGATCTTGAAGGCCATCTCTGAGGAGTCCACGGTGTGGTAGGAGCCGTCGAACACGGTCACCTTGACGTCCTTCACCGGGTAGCCGGCGACGGCGCCGGCCTGCATCGCCTCGACCACGCCCTTNNTCACGCCGCCCTTGATGGCATCGACAAACTGCAAGCCGCTGCCAGCGGGCAGCGGCTCGATCTGAATGTGGCAGTCACCGAATTGACCACGGCCCCCGGTCTGCTTCTTGTGACGCCCGTGAGCCTTTGCAGCACGCCGGATCGTCTCCTGATACGGGACGCGCGGCGGCTTCAGCGTGACCTCCACGCCGAAGCGGCTGCGCAGGCGGTCGACTATCACCTCCACGTGCATCTGTGAGAGACCGGCCACGATCTGCTCGCCGGTCTGCGGGTCGCGGTGCAGATCGATGGTCGGATCCTCTTCCTGCAGGCGCCGCAGCGAGGTGAAGACCTTGTCCTCGTCGCCCTTGGAGCCGCCGGCGCCGGCACTTATCGCGAATGCCATCACCGGCGCCGGGAGCTTGATGCTCGGCATCTCGATCGGCTCGTCACGAGCTGCCAGCCAGTCGCCCGAGCGCGTCTCCTTGAGCTTGGCTACGGCGCCGATGTCGCCGGGACCGAACTCCTCGACGTGGCCGGTGTGGTTGCCGTCGAAGCTGACCAGCTGTCCGATCCGCTCCTTGGCGTGGGCGCGCGTGTTCAGCAGGTGCGAATCGTGCTTGAGCACGCCCTGGTAGACCCGGAAGATGTTAATGCGCCCCGCGAACGGGTCGGCACGGGTCTTGAAGACGTAGGCGAACAGCTCCTTGTGCTCGTCGGCCTCGAGCGTCACCGGACCGGCCTCAAGGCCACCGTGCTTGACCGGCGAAGGCAGATCCTCCACGATCGCGTCCAAGAGCCTGTTGGTGGCCAGGTTTGCGGTCGCGACGCCACAGGTGACCGGGAATAGAGCTCCGTGGTTGGTGCCCTCCTTAAGCGCCGCGACGATCTCCTGATGGGCGATCTCCTGCCCATCGAGATAGCGCTCCATCAGGCTGTCAGAGTTCTCCGCGACCTCGTCCATCAAACGTTCGCGGTACTCCTGCGCCTGGGCGAGCTGATCCTCTGGGATCGGGATCTCGCGGCAGTTCTCGCGGCCGGCGCCTTCGTAGCGATAGGCCTTCATATCAATCAGATCGATCACGCCGACGACGTCATGCTCGACGCCGATCGGGATCTCGGTCGCGACCACGTGCGGTCCGAACGCCGACTTGAGCGATTCGAGCGTGCGAAAGAAATCGGCGCGCTCGCGGTCGAGCATGTTCACGAACAACAGCCGCGCAAGGTCGAGTTCGGCGGCGCGCTGCCACAGCCGAGTCGTCTGGATCTCAACGCCCATCACGGCGTTGACGACGAAGATCGCCGACTCGCAGACCCTCAGCGCGCCGAGCGCATCGGCCACAAAGCTGGGATCTCCCGGCGCGTCGATCAGGTTGACGCGGCGCTCCTGCCACTCGAAAGACGCGAGCGCCGCCGACAGCGACATCTGTCGCGCCTTCTCGTCCGGCTCGCAGTCCGACACCGTGGTGCCGTCGATGATCGTGCCCAGACGACTGATCGCACCGGACTGAAACAACAGTGCTTCGTAAAGCGAGGTCTTACCGCTTCCGCGGTGGCCGACGAGCGCCACGTTGCGAATGCGATCCGCGGCCTTGTGCATGCTGGCTCCTCTCACTCGAGATGAGTGCTCACGCGTGAGTGCCGCGAGCACCCGGTCTCCTGACCCTACGCCTCCAGCGGCGCGGGATCAAGCCAGCTCAGTCGTCGAGCTCAGGAGACAGCTTGGAGCGCAGGCGCAGCACAGCCTTGGTGTGCAGCTGTGAAACGCGCGATTCCGTGACGCCGAGGACCTCACCGATCTCCCGCAGCGTCAGGTTTTCGTAGTAATAGAGGGCGATGACAAGCTTTTCGCGCTCGGGCAGTGCCGCGATCGCGTCGGCGATGCGGTCGCGCAGCTCACCCTGGTCGACCTCGGCCTCCGGGTCGGCAGCGCCGCGATCAGCGAGCGTGTCGAGCAGCGAGACCTGGTCTCCGTCGCTGTCATTGGTGTTCCAGAGCTCGTCGAGCGCGACCAGCGTCGAGGTCGAGATCTGGACCAGCGACTCGTTGAACTCAGCGACGGTGATGCCGAGCTCGGCGGCCATCTCATCGTCGGTGGGCGCGCGCTGCAGCTTCGCCTCGAGCTTCTGGTTGGCTCGCTCAATCTCCCGCGCGCGGGCGCGCACCGACCGCGGAACCCAGTCGAGGGTCCGGAGCTCGTCGATGATCGCGCCGCGGATGCGGGTGATCGCATAGGTCTCGAATTTGATCTCCCGGCCGAGATCGAAGCGCTCAATCGCTGAGATCAGGCCGGTGAGTCCGTAGGAGATCAGATCGGCTTCGTCGACGTGCGCCGGGAGGTTGACGCTCACGCGACCGGCTACGTATTTCGCCAGCGGCGCATACGCGACCACCAGCCTTTCACGGGCGCGTTCATCTCCGGAAGTCTTGTAGCGCTTCCAAAGATCTTTCAGCTCAATAGCTTTTACGTTCGTTTCCACTTTTGACCCGTTGTCCTTATTACGCCCGGGGATGGGCACGAGCGTAGGCAGACCGGAGTCGTCCGGACTCTACGCGAGTGTAGATCTGCGTGGTGGAGATGGTTGCATGTCCTAGCAGTTCCTGAATAACCCGTAGATCGGCGCCACCCTCGAGCAGATGTGTTGCAAACGAGTGACGCAGAGCATGCGGGTGCGCCTCGGCCAGCGCCGGGGCTTGCGCCTGAGCCGCGCGGGTCCACGTTCGAAGCCGCCGGCGAACGTCCGAGGTGCTCAGCCGGCGACCGGATTTGGAGAGAAAGAGCGGCCCGCTCTGAGCGGCAATCGCGAGCGGGGCTGCGGTCGCCAGGGCCGGTCGCGCCCGCTCCAGGTAGCGCGACAGTGCAGCCAGGGCATGCTCCCCGACCGGCACGACCCGGGTCTTACCGCCCTTGCCCTCGACGCGTACGGATTCACTGTCAAAGTCGATCGAGCCGACCTCGAGGTTCACGAGTTCCTCAGCCCGCAAACCCGACGAGTAGGACAGCTCGAAGACCGCACGGTCGCGCTGCTCCAGCGGTGTGCGCGCGGGAATCGCGTCCAGCAAAATCTCAGCCTCGGCCTGCTTCAGCACGTGCGGAAGCGTTTTCGGGCGCTTTGGCGCCGCAATCAGATCGGCCGGGTTCTCGGTCCGCTCGCCCTGCTCCATCTGCACCCGAAAGAGCGCTCTGGCGGCGGCTAGCTTGCGTGCGACGGTGGTCGGCGCCTGCCCCTGCGAGGAAAGGTTCGCGACATACCGGCGCAGCGCGCGCATATCGACCGCGAGCGGTTCCATACCCGCGCTCAGGGCCCAGGCAGCGAGCTGGTGGGTGTCGCTTCCATAGGCCTGCATCGTGTTCACCGAGACCGCGCGACGGCGGAGATCAGCCTGCAGGCCGTCAAGCGCGCGCACCCATGCGGGCGACAGGGACAGCGACCCCTCTTGAGCTAGCACGGCAGCCATGGATGCCAAGTTCGCCATAACTGTGCATCCCCCTTCGCCTGGGCCGGACTGACGCTAAGTTGGGGTGTTCTTGGTGACTCACGTACAGCTTCTTACGGATCGCACAGGTAGTTGGATCACCACGCTCCGCGAGACCCCTGCAGCGCAGCGGCCCGGACCGGGCCGCACGCGGTTCCTAGGTGACGCCAGTGAGGTTGACGATCGTGCCGATCGGCGTATACGGCCAGACCTGCCCTGCCTCCGCGAACGGCATCTCGACACAGCCGAGGCTCTGCGGGAAGCCATAGCTCGCGCGGATGAAGCCGTGCAGCGCGTCACCGCCGTTGAAGTAGCTCACCCAAGGGATACCCGGGTCGTGGTACGGCGTGCCGTCCGGGTTGAGCCCGCTCATCGTCGTGACGGTCAGGTGCTCAAAGACCGCATAGGTGCCGGTGGCCGTCGGCGCGACTGAGATTCCGGTGTTCACCAGTCCATGGACGACGATCTTGCCGTTGTGCCAGACCTGCTCGGTCTCCGGCAGTTTCTCGCTAACCATCACGAACGTGTAGCCGAAGTTCGATTTCTCGCGCTTGGCGACGGCGGAGATTAAAGCCTTCCAGACCGCTGGGCCGGCGACGCCGTCGGGGGTCATGTCCAAGCTGTTCTCAAAGGCCATGACGGCCCCCTTGGTGAGCTCGGTCCAGTGAGTCGCCGACCAGAGCCTTTTGAGCAGTACCGGCGTGTGCGGGTACCGCCAGGAGAACTTGCCGCTCGGCGGGCTCGTCGCCGCGGCCTCGATTGCGCCGACGCTCTGGCCGAGCAGCGAGGGCCCGGCGACGGTCGCAGACGACGACTGCGCGGCAGGATCGGTCGTTGTCGTGGCGGCCGCGGTCGTCGCCGTTGGGGCTGTCGCAGTCGTCGTGGTCGTGGGCGTGGTCAGGCCGCTGCCGCCCGTCGGCGCGGAGACGCTGGTGGTGAGCGTTCCGGTGCCCGTGGTGGTTGTGACAGTGGTGGTGGGCGTCGTATCGGTACTGGTGGCCGTCGTCGTCGTCGTAGTCGTGGTCGGCGTGCTCGTCGTCATGATCGTGCCGGGGACGGTTGTAGGCTCGGGCTTCGGCTTCGGCTTCGGCTTGGGCTTGGGCTTCGGTTTCGGTTTGGGCGCGACCTTCGCGATCTCAGGCGTGAAGGTCACCGGCAGGTACCCGAGCGTCGCCAGCATCTCCTGGAGCGCTCGCGTGGAGGGCGTCGGCACGGTCCAGGTGCCAACCACCGAGTATCCGCTGGCAGTTCCGGTCGTGCCGGCGGTGCTTGTCGTGGTGGTCGTCGGGGTCGTCGTCGTGCTCGTTGCCGTCGAATTCGAGGTGCTCTGCTTGGCGCCCTCGAGGTAGACGGTCGACGGCAGCAGCACCTGCACGGTCGCACCCAACCCGTACCCGTAACCCCGCGGCACGAATTCGATCGTGTGGGCGTTGATGTTGTGCCAGACACCGGCGGTTGTGGGGTTCACCGGTGGACGGTGGTTGCCGAGAACCTGGCTAACAGGGCGTGAAAAGGTGAGCGTGATCGGCGTCGACGAGCTGATCCTTTTCCCGGGAGCCGGCGTGGCCACAGCGCTCGCGCGCTTGCCCTTCGGGAACCACGAGACTGTCGTGGAGGTCGGGCGCTCCCACGAACGCACCGCGGCGGCGACCGCGATCGTGCCTGCGGCAGCGGTGGTATTGACCGTCATCGAGCTCTCTGAGGTCGAGAGTGAGTGAGGATCGGCCGCGGCACCGACTGCGTAGGTACCGACAACGCTCACCGGCTGGCGGAATTTGACCTTCAGCGGCTGTCCCGCAGCCCGCGTCAGAAACGCCGAGGCGACCTTGGCAACCGGGGTTACCTCGCTAACGCTGACGCGTTGGGTCGAGCCCGTCAGCCATGAGATCCAGCCGGGGCGCTTGACCGTTGCGACGACCGTGATTCGCTCGCCGGGATCGACCTTCTGCGTCGGCCAGACGTCACGGCCGTGTAGCGCAACCGGGATGTCCTTCTGCTCGACGCCACCGACAGCTGAGATGCGCGAGACCGTACCGGTTCCAAACGGGGTTGAGAGCGTCGCAAGTCCAGCGCGGCTGAGCGCGATCCTTGGCTTTGCGCTCGCCACCACCGAGCAGAATGCGACGGCCGCAACGAGCACGACTGCGAAGATCGCCGACGGGATGACGTAGCGCATCCTTAGGAAGCGACGCTGGCTCATCTGATGGTTATCTCGTCGGTGCTCATCGTGGACCTCGCCCGTCGGTCAGAAACCGCTCCAGGGCGGGACTCTGCGGCCCAAAATGGTAGCTACAGGTCAGGCGTTTTCCGTAAGAGTTGCACCAGCCTCGCTGGTTGCAACACGATCTTCATCTTCGGCGCCGGCTTCCGGGAACAGTTCCCGGAGACCGGCGCGAAGATAAGCAGCCTTGGAGGCTCCGCGTGGATCCCTTTCGGAGCCACTATCGGGAAGGGGCCTCAGTGAATTTCGATGTTCTGGATCACGTTCAGGGGCGTGTTGTTGAACACGTGAACGTCCCAGACCTGGTATTCGACGGAGAGCGTCGCCTTGAAGCCGTGCGGGTGGCTGGCACGGAGCCGCTCACCGGCGGCGTTCAGAGCGATCCAGACCGGCATCTCCTTGCCGATGTGCACCCACTGGCGTGCGTAGCCGATCACGGTCGAGCCGTCGCGCAGGGTCATGCTCGCGCGGCCGTTGACCAAATACTTGAGATCAAAGCTCAGCGATCCGAGCGGATGCGAAACCATGTCAACCGGAGCCGGCGAGCCGACGGTGTAGCTGACCGAGTGGGCAGCCGCGCCGTAGAAGCCGTCTGCTGTCTGCGCCCAGACCGTCAGCTTGTGCGTGCCCGGGATGTCGGTGGCGAGATCCTGGCCGCTTGTGAACTCCCTGTCGGTGTCGTCAACCGCATAGAGATCGCCGGGCAGGATCGAGTCGCCGACAGCCGCGACGCCGCTGAGCTGCAGCTTGACCTTCTGATTGAAGGCGAAGTTGGCCCCGGGTGCCGGGTAGGTGATGCCCAAGGTCGGCGGCGCGATCACGCTGACGTTCCACTCAGGAAACTCAACCGGCGCGCCCGCGGGAGCGGAGGTCGACGCAAAGTTTGATTCGGTTTGGCTCCTGCCGTCGATCTCGAACGAGGCCGAGCCAGGTGCGTCAGCCGCGGTCGACTCGGCCGCGCCGGCAACTACGAAGAGCTCTACCGAGCAGCCCCCGGTGCTACCGGGAGCAACCGTGAAGCCAGACTCCGAGATGCTCGTCGCGCCGGCTTGAGCCGGAGCGGTGCTCGGTCCGCCGTTGGACTGGCTGCAATCCGAAGTGGTGACGACCGAACCGGCAGCGATTGACACGCCAGCCGGTAGCTGGTCAGTGAAGCTGACGTCGTCCAGCGGCTCGGGGGCGTTATCGGTAAGCGTGTAGGTGACGGCGTAGACGCTGCCGCTCACGAACGGGAGCTGCTGGCCTGTCGGGCCGGTGTTGGAGGTGCTCACTGAAACGGCGAGCACTGTCGAGGAGGCCGCGCTTGCGGGCGCGGCCACAACAGCGGCGGCGACAAGAGGGGCGAGAGCAGAGGCCAAGAGGGCCGGGAATCGGGCGGGAATATTGAGCTTTCGCTGTTTCACAAGGCTTTTAACGACAAGGGCGGGCGTGGACGTTAGCCCGGGTCTTGAGACCTGGACATTCGTCCACGCCCGCCTCGAAAGCGTCAAATTTGACGCTAGCTGAGGACGCGGTCAGACTTGTTACTTGAGCGTAATTCCGGTCTTGGTGATCGTCGGCTGCGTGCCGATGTAGGACCAGTCCGAAGCGGTGTAGAGCACCGAGAGCGTGACCTTGATCGCCTTGACGGTCGTCTTTGTGACGGTCTTGGTCTTGGTCTCGACCGTGGTCTTGCCCTTGACCTTTACCTTGACCTTGTACTTCTCCTTGACCTTCTTGGTGACGGTCGTGAGCTTGCTCAAGGCCTTCTTGCCGGCGGCCGTCGGAGCGACCGTGACGGCGGTGGACTTGCCGACTGAGACCTTCTTGGTGACCTTGGCGATCACGGTCTTGCCGTCGACCACGTCTGCAGCGAGGCTGCCCGCAGCCAGATACTCGACGTCGAAGTCGACATCGCCGGCCTTGGTGGTCTTGACAGACGTCAGCTTCGGCGAGTCGACGTTGTAGCTGTAGGTCTGCGACCCCAGGTATCCGTCGACGGTCTGCACCCAGACCTGGACCTGATGGCTACCAGGAACGTCAGTGTTGACAGCCTGGCCGGTTGCCAGCGTGTTGCCCTGATCGTCGGTCGCGTAGACGCCGTTTGCCGCGATCGAATCGTTCGCAGCAGGCGTGGCACTGAAACCGAGCAGCACGCTTTGACCGTAGCCGTAGGTTGCGTCATTGGTCACGCCCGTCTCGCTCAGTGCCGGCAAGCCGGCAACCGTCAGCGAAAGGTCGACGAGCGTCGCCGTCGTGGCGGTGGTGGTCGTCGTGCCGTTGTTCACCGAGTAGCCGGCGGATGCGAGCGTGAGCGCGTCAGCAGCAGCCGTCTGCGGGCCGTTGTCGACGAACTCCAGGGTGATCGTGCAGCTACCCACATAGCCTGGGGCGGCGCTGCCGATGACGGTGAGGCCCGACTCGGTGACCGACGTGGCCCCCGCGAGGTTGGCCGGAACAAATGGGGTTCCACAGTTCTTCGCGGTCTCCCCCACTTCGTCATCCAGCTGCGCGCCCGCCGGAAGCGCATCGGTGAAGCCGACGCCCGTGAGCGTGTCCGCCGAGGAGGCCTTCAGCGTGTAGGTGATCCCGTAGGTGACTCCGACGTTGCCCAGGAAGTTGGTGGTCGAGCCTGTCGCGAGTGGGCCTGATGTGGACGCGGTGATCGTCAGCGGCGGCGTCGTCACTGCCGATGCCGTCGCCGGTATCACCGCAACAACGGTCGCGACGACCGCGATCAGGGCCCCGGCGCGGGCCACGCTGCGTTCAAGTCTCTTCAAGTCAAATCCCCTTCAGTTGCGGGCGTGCCCACACGTGGCTTAGCAATATCCATCTAATTCTACAATCTTTACCCGATTGGTGGTGTTTTGCACGGAACCGCTGATACGCAGCGAAGATCGGGGATCCGCGGCCGCGCTGAAGTCAGGTCTCGGGCTGAAACACAGCGCCGGCGAAAAAGGAGCGGCGTCAGACGCCGGCGTCAATGCCGGTTGCCAGCGAGCGCTGGACCTCGGCGAGCTCAAGATCGACGCGCTGCAGCGCCGCTGACTTTGCCGCGAGCACGTCAAGCTCGAGGTGGTCGCGAATCGCCATCTCGTAGAAGAGTCCACCGAGTTCGAGCTGCATCAGCGCGAAGCGCTCAGTCAGCTGCTCACGGCGAGCCTCAAGCTCCGCCGCACTCATGGTTCGGACACCACCGAATTGTCGTTCTTCTCTTGGTTGCTGTAGTTGCCACCGGTGGCAGCTGAACTGGTCTTGGTGCTGGTGCTGGTGCCGTGGCTCGTCGAGGTTGTTTTCGCCGCGGGCTTGGTGCTCGTCACAGCGGACTTCACCGTCGTCGTGGTGGTGCCGGCGGATGCTGTGCCGAGGCCGAAGCCGACGGCCGCCGAAGCCGCGACTATCACTGCCAGCACGGCCGCTGGGATGCGCAGCTGCATGGGGCGTTTGCGGTTGGCGGCTGCGCGGGCACGTGTGGCGGCGGCGACCCGCGCCCGCGCCGCACTCGCCTCGCTGAAGTAGCTCGCAGCCGGGTCATTGGCCTCGCTGCGGCGCGCGCCGCAGTTCACGCAGTAACGCTGGTCGGCGGCCAGCGGCGCCGCGCACTGCTCACACTGCTCGCGCTGAGTCATTTCCTGCTCGGTTTCGGTCATGGTGCTCACTGCAGGATCGTAGGGATCGCCTCAACCTGAACAGTTGCACCCTGGGCGGCGCCAACCAGAGGCAGGCTCAGCTTCTGCGTCGAGCCGGCTCCAAGATCCGTGACCGTGGCGTTTCCGGCCGCGACATAGCGGCCGCCTCGCCGGGCGTACGCGTAGACCTGCAACTGGTACTGGGGCACGCTCGTTGAGTTTTGAAGCCCGATGCGAAGGCGGTTATCACTCACTCCGTCCAGCTTCAAAGCCACGTGCACGTCCGGTTCGCTGAGCAGCGCTGAGACCGACGGCTTATCTCCGACAGTCGCGAACAGCTGCGCGCCCTTGGGCAGCAGCCGAGTAGCTGTGTAAACCCAGACACGTGGCTTGCCCGGGAAGAGCGCCGGAAGGTGAGACTGGAAATACTGCAGCCCCTCCTCGGCGTTGAGATACACGCGCGGCCTGCCCGGTAGCGAGTAGCCGACGGAGATCGGCAGGTCGGTAACGGGCTTGCGGCCGACATTCCGGACACTCACGACGAACGCCGTGTGACCGCCCTGCGCCACGGTCGCGCTGACGCTCGCCGTGACGAGCGGGTTCGCTGCCGTGACCTTGGTTGAGAGCAGTGCCGCCCGGCCCCGAGCGGAGTCAACCTGCATCCGCGCAGCCTGGTGCTGGGTGGTGGTGCAGCCGGCCAGCAGGCCGGCTGCCACGACCAAGACCGCGGTCGTGCCCAGCAGCCGCGCCGGCGCAGCGCGTCTAACCGAAGGCACCGCTGACGTACTCCCGGGTTCGGTCCTGCTTGGGGTTGGCGAAGAGCGTCTGGGCGGGCGCGTATTCGACCAACTCCCCCAGGTACATGAAGGCTACGTGGTCAGCGATCCGGTGAGCCTGCTGGAGGTTGTGAGTGACGATCACGATCGCCAGCTCCTCACGCAAAGTTACGATCAGGTCCTCGATCACCTTGGTTGATTGCGGGTCAAGCGCCGAGCACGGTTCGTCGAGCAGCAGCACTTCGGGCCGCGCCGCCAGCGCACGGGCGATGCAGAGGCGCTGCTGCTGGCCGCCGGAGAGACGCAGCGCGGGAGCGTCGAGGTTGTCCTTGACCTCCTCCAGCAGGCCCGCGTGAGCCAGCGCCTCCTCGACCTGCGGCCGCAGGGCGCCGCGGCGCGGCTTGCGCCTGGCCTGCTCGCGCAGCACGTAGGCGACGTTGTCNNAAGATGCTCATCGGAAACGGGTTCGGCTGCTGGAAGAGCATCGTCACGCGGCGGCGCAGGGCGGTTGGCTCGAGCTCGGCGATGTCAGTCCCGTCGAGCGTGATCCGGCCGCTCAGGTGAGCGGCCTTGGTCAGCTCGGTCAGGCGGTTCAGCGAGCGCAGCAGAGTGGTCTTGCCGCAGCCCGATGGGCCGATCAATGCGAGCACCTCGCCCTGACGGACCGGCAGCGAGACATCACGCACAGCACGCTTGGTGCCGTAGTCGATCGAGACCTGCTCAATCCGCATGCGGTCGATCGTCGGAACCAAGGGCCGTGCCTCACGAGGAGCACTGACGAACGTCGCGAGCTCCTGGTCGAGGTCGGAAGCGGTCTGTGGCATTGAATCGAGGACGTGGAAGTCCCGTGGCAGCGGCACCAGCTTCGTGTCGGCGTCGAGCAGCCGGATCGGCTTGGGCTGTGTCATGTCCATTTGAGTTCCCTCGCTTTGCGTCCGGAGATGTCGACTACGACGTTGATTAGAAAGACCATTGCGAGCAGCACGACGGCCGCGGCATAAGCCTTCTGCGGCTGATTCAGCTCGCCGGTCGGGGCGTTGGCGTAGATGAAGCTCGTGAGCGTGCTGTCGGTGCCGCGCAAGGTGCTGAGCAGCGGAACGTGGCCCACAGCCTGGAGCGTGTAGGTCCCTCCGAGCAGGAAGATGATGATGGCCGTGTCGCCGATCACGTGGCCGGCGCCGACCATCGTCCCCGTGATCACCGAGGGCCGCGCCGAGGGAAGCAGCACACGACGGATCGTTGTGATCTTGGTCTTGCCGAGCGCGTATGAGGCTTCGCGTACGTGATCAGGGATCGCCCGTAGACCCTCGCGCACATTGGCGACGATGATCGGCAGCGCCAGCAGCGACAAAATCGTACCCGCCGCGAAAAAGGACTTGCCGTATGCGTGGCCCTGAGTAGTCGCACTCAAGAAGGCAAGGAACGGCGCCTGAAAGAGGATCACTCCGAACAGCGCCAGCACGATTGATGGCGCCCCGGCGAACATCTCAACGGTCGACTCCACGACGCGTGCGAGCCCCGTCGGCCTGCCGTACTCGGTCAGCCAGACCGCGACACCCACGCCGACCGGAACCGCGATCACAAGCGCTATCGCGGTCACGGTTACCGTGCCGACGATCTCCGCCAGAAAACCTCCGGTCGTGCTCTGATTGAAGCCGACCTTCGGATTCGTCCAGAGCATGTCCGGCTTCAGAAAGCGGACCCCCTGGACGACCAGGAAGATCACGATCGCGGCACAGACGACGCAGAACAGCAAGCCCATCAGCCAGGCGAACGCGAGTCCTAGGCGGTCCCTGAGGCGCCAGGCCGCCGCGTCAGCAGCAGTAGGCGCCGGTGCGCTGGTGGCGCTCATGCCGCTGCGCCCCCGACGTTGAAGTAGCGCCGCAACGGCTGCTTGGCAGCGCGGCCGCTGAGCGAGAGCGTCAGTGACGAGAACAGCAGCACCGCGGCGATCGCGAACAGCGTGTGCTTCATCGGCGCCGAGCCGAAGTCATCGGTGTACTGCAGGATCGTGGCCGAGAGGCCGCGTGTCGGTTCCACGAAGAACAACAATCCATCGGCGGGATTCGGAGCAAAACCAGTGGTGCCGGCGACCATGCTCAGCATCACAGCCTCTCCGAGCGCGCGCGCGGTGGCGAGCACGGTGCCAGAGATCAGAGCCGGCCGCGCGGTAAGGACCGCGATGTTCCAAAAGGAGCGCCAGCGGTTGACGCCGAGCGCGATAGAACCTTCGAGCCAGCCGCGAGGTACTGCCCGCAACCCCTCGGCGAAGATTGAGATCATGATCGGCGAGATCATGAAAGTCAGGATCAGCACGGCGGCCAGCAGGCTCTCACCGCTGAGCGCGATCACAGGCGTGACCGACTGCTCCATCTGGTTGCTGATCAGGTGGTGGAAGATGAACGGGACTACCACGAGCACGCCGAGCAGCCCGTAGATCACCGACGGCACCGAGGCGAGCAGGCGAATTACCGGCTCAAGCACACGCTGGACCGGCGCAGGCGCGAACTCAACCATGAAGATCGCAACGAACAGCGAGGCGATGAACGAGATCACCACGGCGCCGACAGTGGTCAGGAAGGTGCTCCAGATGAGTGGCCAGGCGCGGAACGTGTAGATCGCGTGCGCACCGCTACCGGAGTTCGCGATCCTGGTCAGCTGGTCGTCGACCTTGCCGCCCGACGCGAACCAGGCAAGTCCGTTGTGCGCGAACGAAGGCCAGCCCTGCGCCACGATGAATACGAACATCGCAAGCAGCGAGACAACCACGCCGCACACAAGCGCGCCGAGCCAAAGCTCGGCGCGCTGATCCTCAGAGAAGCGGGGTTCCTCCGCTTCTAGGAGGAACTCATCGACTACGGCCATCGCCGCCTACAGCTGGAGTGCGTGGCGGCGTGCCACTGCGCCCGCAGCGTTGATGATCTTGGCCGCGGCCGGACTGTTCGTCACCCAGTCAAAGAAGGCAACCAGCTGCGGGCTCGGATTGGCCGGAAGCACGACCCAGTCCCAACGCCAAAGCGGATACGTCTCGTTGGCCACGTACTTGGCGGTGCAGGGAACGCCGTTGAGCTCAAGTGCCTTCTCGGTCTTGCCGACCGAGTTGGCCAGGCCGACGTAGCCAATCGCGTTGGCGTGCGTCTGAATCTGAACCTTGACCTCACCGTCGGTGGACTCCTGGGTGACGCTTTGATTCTCCGAGCCGCCCTTCAGGATCTCCTGCACGAAGAACGTGTACTGGCCGGCAGCAGAGTTGCGGCCCTCAGCGAGGATCGTCTGCGAGCCGAGGCCCGCGGCGCTGCCGCTGGCTGCCGGAACCTGGTTCCAAGTGTTGTAGAGCGGGTTGCTCTGGAAGATCCCTTGAACGGCTGACTCACTCACGTTGGTGAGCGTGTTCTTGCTGTTCACGTCGATGCAGAGCGCGTCGAGGAAGAGCTTGCCCCACTCCGTCGGCTTCTTGGTGGCCGACGGCGCTGCGGTCTGAATCGCGAACTGGGAGTTCCCGTTGACCACGTCCGTGACGCCGGCGTTGCCGCCGTCCGGGTTGTAGTGGAAGCGAACGCTGGGATGCACCTTTTCCCAGCCGGCGAAGAGTGCGTTCACGTACGTCTGGGCGGCGCTGGAACCCGACCCGTAGAAGTTGGTGCTGGCGGACGCAGCGGCCGGAGCCAAGCAAGCCGGCACGATCGCAGCAACGCCGATGAGGGCGGCCGAGCGCTTCAGCTTCGGCTTGATGGTCTTAAGGCCGCCGAAGCGACTACGGATCGAACTCAAACTGACGTTCCTTTCGGATTCACGAAAGCTGCGGCGCAGCGTTTTTGGACTAACTCGATCATTAGCACAATCTTGATCGACTTTAGCGAGGCTAGCAGTTATTGCAGCGACTCAACAGGTTTAGTTGTGATTAGCGCGCGACCAATGCGCGGACAACGCCCGACCCGAGCGCACGGTCCCGTCGGGAACCGTCTTAGCTCTCGTTGCTCTGTGAGGAAACGTTCAGCTCGGCGGCGAGGTCGCGCATGCGTGCCTGTTCCCAGCGCGAGAGCCGCCAGAGGTCACGCGTGATCTGCGCAGGATCTACCTGACGCCCAGGCAGGTGCATGTTGGCCTCACCGATCAGCCGCTGCTCGTCACCGGTCAGCGCCATCCACTTGGCCAGCACATCGTCTGAGTCGGGTAGCCGCGAACTCCCATACGGGCGCGTCTCATCCGGGAAGGTGACGCAGTGCTCACCGAGCAGGCGCCCGGTCTGTGGCTCGTAGGCCACGATCGGCTTGTGCGGATAGATCAGGTAGGCGTATTCACCGCCGGCATGGGCACGTGGATATTTGCCCCACACGCGAATCAGGCCGAGCTCGCGGTACATCGCCCAGTCGTCGTCGCTCACGCACGAGCGCAGTAACTCGCGCGCGGTCTGCTCGGCCCGTCGCTCACGGCCCGGGTCAAGCGAGAACTCAGGCACGCGGCGGCGGCGGGCACGATGGCGCTCCCAGGCCTCGGTCACCTGCGGGGCGATCATCTCTGCGATCAATGCGACCGCAACCAGCGTCGAGACACCGAGCGCGAGTACCACGGTTTGCTCGCTCAGCCGCCGGCGGCGCGCGGGAAGAAGATCACGCGCTCCGCGTCCCGCGGCACATCCTCAAAGGACCTCACCATCATCGCCTCGCGACGACCGTTGTCCTGCACCACCGGCACGGCGGCCCAGAGACCGGCGTCGATCTGCCGGCGGAACTGCTCCAGCAGCCGAGCTTCATCCTCGGCGAGTTCGACGTCTCCCTCGGCGATCACAACCTCACCGTGGCCAGGTTTCATCTGAAGGAAGCGCACAGCGCGAGTATGTCAGACGGCGTCACGATTTCAGAGGGTAAATCTGGGCTGAGTTCTGGTGCCGTGCGGGCTGCACGGCACCAGAGGCCCAGCAATAGCGTCAGGACTTCTTCGCGGACTTCGCAACCTTCTTGCTCTTGGTCGACTTCTTCTTGGTCGTGGTCTTCTTTGCTGGGACCACGGCCGCGACCTTCGCGCACTTGAAGCTCGGTGTCAGCTCGAACGGCCCATCCTGGGCCCCCGAATCATCGGTGACCACCAGATCGACGATCGCACGCGGAACCCTGGGCGTCCCAGCCTTTGACCCCTTCGGGATGTAGGCGCAATACGGAGCGCTCAGCTGGATCTGACCCTGGACTTCGTCACCGTTCGGGATGCACCCGAGACTCGTGTAGGTCGTCGCCGCAGTGACGTTCGTGCAGGGATCGGTGTAGACCGCCGTCGCACCCCCGGTCGTGCTGACAACGGCGCCACCGTTGCAGTCGAACCCGTCCGACGGGGAGTCCGTGTTGCAGGTAACGGTCTCGTTGGTCAGTGCCACGCCGGTGGCGTAGACCGTGGGCGACCCGTTAGCGAGGATGTTGCCCTGGTCAAAGCTGAGCCCGTCGATGTTCTGCCGGGTGGCATCGACTGAGAAGGCGAGGATGTTTCCAGTCGCCTGGCTGCCTGGGAGGTTCGGCGTGCAGCTGAACGAATAGTCGTACCAGTTGTCTCCCTGTGCGTCACGCGCGAGCGTGCCGGTGCAGCCGGTCAACGACTGCGGCCCGGCTGCCAGCAGTGTGTAGCCCGTGGTGCTGGTCACGGGCGTGGTTGACGTTGTGGCGGCCGCGGCGGCCGGCGAACCGCCGAGCGCACCAAAGAGCCCGACGAACAGGGTCGCGCTGGTGGCCACCATGGCCATGCCGAAGCCGAACTTTGCTGATAGCCGCGACTTGAGCGACCTTCTCCGAGCGGACAACTGGTACCTCCGATGTCGATGTCTCCGGCGCACTTACCGAACGCCAGAGCCCTAAATAGGATTATTCCGACCGATCATATCGAGAAACTTCACTTCTGGACGCTAAAGGGGCAGTTTCGAGTCCGCGGCGTGGTGCTCCGAAGCTCACTGGATCACGGAGAGAACCCCGCCGGGACCGCGTCTCAAATGGCCTGAGAGCTCGAGTGCGGCGACCTGTTGCAGGCATTGACCACCGGCGACTCCGGCGCCGACCAGCCCCGCGACCGTGTCGATGCCCTCAGCGACCGCCTCCAGTACCGCCGACTGGTCCGAGGTCGGCCGGGATCTCGCGTCGACCACGACACTCCGAGTGCCGACGCCGTAGAGCAGGTCCAGTACGTCCTGGGCATCCCTTATCACGGCCGCACCCTGCGCCAACAATCGGTTGGGACCGGTCGACAGGCGGCTGGTCACCGGACCCGGCACGGCGCCGATCGGTCGGTTCAGCTCACCGCTGGCCCGTACGGTCAGCAGCGAGCCGGAGCGCTCCGCCGCTTGCACCACCACGGTTGCGGACCCCAGCGCGGCGATCAGGCGGTTACGGGCGGGAAACATCCAGCTCCTGACCGGCGTGTCGGGCGCGATCTCACTGATCGCGACGCCGTGACCGGCGATCTTGCGATACAAGCCGGCGTTTCCTGGTGGATAGGGCGAGTTCGCCGGCCCGGGCAGTACCGCGATGGTTGCCGCCCCCGCTTCGAGCGCCCCGTGGTGAGCGGCGGAGTCGATCCCGGCTGCCATGCCGCTGACCACCGTGATGCCCGCCGTTCCGAGCCCGCGACCCAAGGACCGCGCTACGCCGGTGCCATACGCGCTCGCCTTGCGTGCGCCGACAAGCGCAACCGGGTCCTGCGCACAGAAGCGGACGAACCGCCCAAGACCGCCCGCCACGTGCAGCACCGCCGGCGGCTGGGCCAGTTCACGCAGACGGCTCGGGTATAGCTCAGCACACACGCAGACCAGCTCAAGCCCCAGCTGCTCGGCGTGTCGACGCGCCAAGCTCGCCTGACGGGCGTGGAAGGTGGCCGACTCAACCTTGATCGCCTCGACTGAATTTCCCCCGACAGCACCGATCAGGTCGTCGTCGCTCAACCCGAGCAGCTCCCACACACGCCCGCGTTTCACGTCGAGGTGTCCTGAGAGGCGAGCCAGCAGCCAGGCTCGGCGCATGCAGCTGTCACAAGCGTCGAGGCTCATGCTGCGGCCACCTCCTCCCCACCCGCTCGCTGGCGGAAGTTCAGCGCCAGCAGCACGTCAACGTCGGTGATCGTGTCGCGTCCGTCGAGGTCGGCGATGGTCTGCGCGACACGCACCACCCGGTGGCGTCCGCGCGCCGAGAGCATGCCTGCGAGATACGCGTCACCGAGCGCCGCCTGACCTCGCTCGTCGAGCCTGATGCGCGCCTGAATCGTGCCCGCGTCCATCTCTCCATTGGAGCGAGCCGCGGTCCCGGCTAGCCGCCGCTGCTGGCGCTCGCGTGCCTGCGCGACCCGCACTCGCCCAGCCGCCGAATCTGTCACCGGCCCGGCCCGCAGCTCAGCATCCGACGGACGTTGCACCGGCACCAGTAGGTCCATGCGGTCCAGCAGCGGCCCGCTGATCCGGCGCTGATGGCGTCGCAGGTCAGACTCGCCGCAGGTACAGCGGTCGGCGACGCCTGCGTAGCCGCACGGGCAGGGGTTGGTGGCCGCGACCAGCATGAATCGCGTCGGAAAGATCAGCGCATGCTGCCCGCGAACGATCGACACGCGTCCGTCCTCCAGCGGTTGACGCAGCGCCTCCACCGCGGTCCTTTGGAACTCCGAGAGCTCGTCCATGAACAGCACGCCGAGATGCGCCAGGGTCGCCTCGCCGGGCCTGGGCGTGCTGCCGCCTCCCACCAGTCCAGCGGCGGAGATCGTGTGGTGCGGGGCGCGGAAAGGGCGCCCACGCACCAAGCCGTCGTGGTGCAGTCCGGCGACGCTGTGAATCCGCGTGACCTCGATGGCTTCGGCGCGGGTCAGCGGCGGCAGGATTGACGGAAGCCGGCGTGCCAACATCGTCTTGCCGGTTCCGGGCGGCCCCTCTAGCAGCAGGTTGTGGCCTCCAGCCGCCGCGATCTCCACCGCCAGCAACGGCACCGTGTGGCCGCGGACATCGGCCAGATCCGGTTCTGCGATAGCGATTGACTCACGCAGCTCGGCCGGCGGGAGCGGCAGACGCCTACCGGTGACGGCGTCGACCGCCATCCGCAGAGTGCTCACCCCAAGTACCTGGATGCCGTCGACAAGCGACGCCTCGCGTGCCCTCGCGGCCGGTACAACCAGCTTTTTCAACCCGCAGCGGGAAGCTCCCTCGGCCACGGCGAGCGCGCCGGCCGACTCCCGGAGCTCGCCGCTCAGTGACAGCTCCCCGAATACCGCCACGTGTGAAAGCGCGTCCGCGGCAAGCTGTCCGCTGGCGGCGAGCACCGCAAGTGCCATCGCCGCGTCGAAACCCGGCCCCGCCTTGCGCAGCGACGCCGGAGCCAGGTTCGCCGTGATCCTTCGCTGCGGGAACTCGAAGCCCGAGTTGAGGATCGCGGACCGGATCCGCTCACGCGACTCACGCACTGCGGCATCGCCGAGGCCAACGATCGTGAACGCAGGCAGTCCGGGCCGGATGTCCACCTCCACGCAAACATGGCGCGGCTCTACGCCGTCAATCGCAAAGGTGGTGACACGAGCAAGCACGAAGGCCAACCTAGCCCAGAGGGTGTGCCGCATTTCGGGCGCCACGTCAGGCCTCTGTAAAGAACGCGAGATCCGGGCTGAGGTTGTTGCAAAGGCCTGATATGACGGCACAAAGCCGCCACGCCTCGTCGCCTAGCGTCGTCTGCATGACTGATGACAGACGCCGCCAACTGGGAGCCGCTGGAGAGCAGTTGGCCGCCGACCACCTGGTTCACCGAGGCTTTCAGATCCTCGAACGCAACTTCCGCACCCGCTGGGGTGAGCTGGACGTGATCGCGAGCGACGGTCAGACGATCATCTTCTGTGAGGTAAAGACCCGCGTCGCCAGCAGCTCCAAGCGTGATCCACTGGAGTCGGTCCACCAGCGTAAGCGCATGCAGGTCCGGCGAATGGCCTCCCAGTGGCTACGTGAGCGACCCGACCGTCCGCGCGCCGCAGAACTGCGTTTTGACGCCGTCGGGATCACGCTCAAGCCGAACGGTCAGCTTGTGCGGCTCGATCACCTCGAGGGAGCGTTTTGAATCAGCGACTAGCCGAGCGCCAGCTGCTGATAGGCAGCCGACTGGAACGACATCCGGTGCAGCGGTGTCACGCCATAGCGCTCGATCGCGCTGCGGTGCTCCGGTGATGCGTAGCCGACGTGTTGGGCGAAACCCCATCCGGGGATCCGCTCGTCAACCCGCCTCATGTAGCGGTCGCGAGTCTCCTTGGCGATCACGGAAGCGGCGGCGATCGCCGCACTGGTTGCGTCGCCCTTGATCACTGCCCGTTGCTCATAGCCAACCGGCGCCACCGGGAAGCCGTCGCTGAGGCAGATGCAGCCCTCGCGCGCGACGCCCATCAGTGCTTCACGCAGGGCGGCGAGGTTGGTGACATGCAAGCCGCGATTGTCGATTCCCGGCGCGCAGCGCGAGACGATCGCGACCTTGGTCGCGATGCGCATGATCAGCGGGTAGAGCTCGGCCCTCGCAGCCGGCGTCTGGCGCTTGGAGTCATTGAGAGCCGCGAGCGTTCGAATGTCGGCCTTGCGCAGACGCTCAAAGTCGAACAGCACGGCCGCTGCCACGAGCGGCCCCGCGAGGCATCCGCGGCCCGCTTCGTCTGCGCCAGCGACAAAGCGAACACCCAGTGCTCTGTCGTAGGCAAACAGCTTGGGACCGGGCGCGGGACGCTTGGCGCGTCCAGCGCCAAGCGGACGGACGTTGTTAGAGCGTGCCGATCCGGCCAACCGGCCAGTAAGTGAAGAAGGCGACGCCGACGATCCACTTTTGCGGTACCGGTCCCCAGAATCGGCTGTCATCAGAGTCGCCACGGTTGTCACCCATCATGTAGTAATGCCCGGCCGGAACGACGATCGTCTTGGAGAACGTGCAGTCGGCAGCGTAGGTGCAGGGCTGTACGTAAGCGCCCTTTTCTTCGACCCCGTTTCGCCAGACATGTCCGTTGAGGATCTGCAGATGATCCCCTGGCAGTCCCACCACGCGCTTGACGAAGGTCTGGACCGATTCCGCGGGCGTTGGGGTGTCGCAAGGCATTTGGTCGCCGGCACCTTCAGAGTGGTTCTCGCACTCGGCGGGCTGAGGGTCAGCTCCCGCGGGCGGATGGAAGACGACAACGTTGTAAAGGCTCGGGCTGGTGTCGAGCCGGTTCACGAGGATCCGCTGGCCCTCCCGCAGCGTCGGATACATCGAGAGACTCGGAATTTTGTACGGCTTGACCAAGAACGCCTGGATGCCGAGCGCCAGACCGATCGCGACCGCGATCGTGATCGCGAACTCGAGCACGTTCTGGAACGTGGACTTCTGTTTCTTGGTCGATGCGGGCATCAGCGGTGCTGTTCAGTCTTCAAATCTGTGTCGAGCTGCCGGCGTTTGTTTGCTCAGCGGCGGCGGGCACAGACCCATACTGCCAGCGATCATAAAAACCCGATGCGGCCGATCGGCCAGTAGCTGAAGAACACATCACCGATCAACCAGCGTCGCGGCACCGGGCCCCAGAAGCGACTGTCCTCCGAGTCCGGGCGGTTGTCGCCCATCATGTAGTAGTCGCCCTTGGGCACAACGATCGTCTTCGGGAAGTTGCAGACCGGGTTGTCAACGCACGGCACCGCGTAGGGCGCTGACTCTTCCTTGCCGTTGCGCCAGACATGACCGTTGATGATCTTCAGGTGATCCCCGGGCAGTCCGACGACCCGTTTGACGAAGGTCACCGAGGCCTCATGCGACTGAAGCTGGTCGCAGGCCTGCGGCTCAAAGACACCGTCGCCGCTCTCTCCCTGTTTGGGGTCAGCACACGAGGTGTAGTCGGCGGGCGGATGGAAGACCATGACCTCGCCGATGTGCGGCGAACCAAAGTGCATGCCGATCCGGTCCACGAGGATCCGCTGCCCGATTTTAAGCGTGGGCTCCATGGAACCGCTCGGGATCCTGTACGGCTTCACCAGCCATGCCTGAACCCCGAGCGCAAGGCCCAGCGCCACAACGACTATCGCCACAAGCTCCCCTGCGGAGCGTGCGAACGACTGCTTGGTTTTGGTCAAACCGCCTAGGCTTCGTCGGCGGGAGCGGCGGCGGCGCTATCGCCAGCCTCCGCTTCAGGTGCCGGGGCTTCAGCCTCGGCCTCTGGCGCCTCGACGGCAGCCTCTGCTTCTGGGGCTTCCGTTACCTCGGCAACCGGGGCCTCGACGGCCTCCGTCTCAACCGCTTCGGTATCCACGGCTTCCGGAGCACTCTCCACCGGCGTCTCCTGCGCAAACGCTTCGCCGTAGAGCAGTTCCCGCTCGACCTGTACTTCGGGGCCGGTGTTGCGACGCTCACGCACGCGGGCGCGCTTGCCGACACGGTCACGCAGGTAGTAGAGCTTGGCGCGCCGGACGTCACCGCGGGCGGCAACCTCGATCTTCTCGATCTTCGGCGAATGCAGCGGGAACGTACGCTCGACGCCAACGCCGAACGACTGCTTACGGACGGTGAAGGTCTCACGCGAACCGTGGCCCTGGCGCTTGATCACAACGCCCTCGAATACCTGGGTACGCCGGCGCGTGCCCTCGATCACCTGGAAGTGGACACGCAGGCGGTCACCAGCGTCGAACTGCGGGACTCGGCGGAGCTGTGCGCGCTCCAAAGTTTCAATGACGGTGCTCATGGCTCGTTCTTGTCTTTGCCGGTAGCACCGGCGTGAGGTCAAAACTGGCAGAAAGAAGTGCGCAGCTGTAGAGCGCGCGGCGGCCTATGGTAGCGAATTGCCTGCGCCACGCTCGCGCGCCTGCTCGAGCCGCCACTCACGAATCTTGGCGTGGTGGCCGGAGAGCAGTACCTCCGGCACATCCCAGCCCCGGTATTCAGCCGGTCGCGTGTAGTGCGGATACTCCGGCGCACCGTCCAGGGCCTGGCTGAAAGACTCCTCCAGCGCCGATTCCTCGTGACCGAGCGCGCCCGGCTGTTTTCGCAGAATCGCGTCACAGACGACCATCGCCGGGAGCTCACCACCGGCCAGCACGTACTTGCCGATTGAAAGCCGGTCGCTGGCGAAGTGCTCGAGGATGCGCTCGTCGAAACCCTCGTAGCGTCCACACAGCAAGGTCAGCGCCGGTTCGGCGGCCAGTTCGTCGACCAGCGCGTCGTCCAACATGCGGCCTCCGGGGGTCAGCGCCAGCACTCTGCGCTCGCGCCTCACGTCGGTCGGATCCGCCCCATAGCGCGCCCTCAAAGCGGCCTCGACCACGTCGACGCGCAGCACCATCCCGGCGCCGCCGCCAAATGGAGTGTCGTCCACCTGGCCCCCGGTCAGCGGCGTGTAGTCCCGGTAGTTCACGTAACCGAGCCGATGCCCCTCGGCCAGAGCGTTGCGGACATGGCGCTGCGACTCAAACCATTCGAAAGCCTCCGGGAAGAGCGTGAAGACGTCTAGCTCCATGCTCACGCCTCCCCGAGGAAGACCAGGTCAACGTCAATCAGCTGGGCTTCGATATCGACGCTGCGAACCGCGTCTGAGACCAGCGGCACAAGCAGATCGGCCCCCCCACCAACACGCTCGACCTCCAGCACCTCACAGGACGGCAACGCGAGCATGCGCTTCACCGTTCCGACCTCAGTCTCACCGTCGCGGACCGTGCAGCCCTCGAGGTCATCCGCCCACCACTCGTCCTGATCGAGTTTGGGGACCTCGGCGCGGTTGACCGATACCGTCTGCCCGCGCAGAGCTTCGGCAGCGTTGCGGTCCTCACAGCCGACGACGCGAATGATCACGCGGCCGTCATGGCCGGCGCGGCGGTCGATCTTGTGGGCGACGCCCGCGATCACCACGGCGCGGCCGAGGGTGAGCAACTCCGGGGAGGTCGCGATGACGTTGAAGCTGCCGTCGAGGCCGTGTGGACTGCCCACTCGTCCCGCGTTCAGCAGTTGCCGGTCCGGCATACCGCCAGGACCGCTCAGTCGATGATGTCGAGGAAGATGCGCTGCCCCTGCTTGGTGGCGGCGCTCTTGATGACGGTTCGCAGCGCCGTTGCCGTACGGCCACCGCGGCCGATCACGTTTCCGTAATCGTCCCGGCCCACGGACAACTCGAGGACGACGCTGCCGTCGTCCTCGCGCACTTCGTTGACCTTCACTTGATCCGGATCGTCAACGAGACCCCGAGCTAGATACTCGAGTAGCTCTCGTGTCGAAAAGGCGGTTTCGGTCAACCGGCGATGCCCTGCGTGCGCAGAAGCTTTTTGACCGTGTCGGTCGGCTGGGCGCCACGGGCGAGCCAGTCCTTGACCTTCGCCTCGTCGAGCACAATCGTCGACGGGTTGGTCTGTGCGTTGTAATGGCCGACGGTCTCAATTACGCGACCGTCGCGCTTGGAGCGCTGGTCGGCGACAACAACCCGCCAGATGGGGTTCTTGCGTCCGCCGACGCGCGTGAGTCGAAGTCTTACTGACATATGGCCCAGAGGTTAGCGTGACTGGCGCATTATTGCCCCAAGGTCAGGCATCTTGCCCGAGGAGAACTGCTTCATGAGCTTGCGCATCTGCTCGAACTGCGTGATCAGGGCCTTGACCGCCTGCACATTTGTGCCGGCGCCACGCGCGATCCGCAGCCGTCGCGAGCCCTTGATCAGCTGTGGGTTGCGGCGCTCCTGAGGCGTCATCGAGAGGATGATCGCCTGTAGCCGGTCGAACTCGCGCTCGTCGATCTTCGCCCCGCGCAGCTCCTTGCCCATCCCGGGGATCATGCCCAACAGGTTCTGGAGCGGCCCCAGCTTGCGGATCTGACGCATCTGGTCAAGGAAGTCGTCGAGGTCAAACTCGTTGTTGCGGAACTTGCGCTCGAGCTCGCGTGACTGTTCCTCGTCATAGGCGTCGCTGGCCTTCTCAATCAGGCTGAGCACGTCCCCCATGCCGAGGATCCGTTGAGCCATGCGGTCCGGGTGGAAGCGTTCGAACTGATCGAGCTTCTCCCCGGTGGACGCGAACATGATCGGCTTGCCGGTGACCGCCTTGACGGAGAGCGCGGCACCACCGCGCGAGTCGCCGTCGAGCTTGCTCATGATCACGCCGTCGAAATCGACTGTCTGACCAAACTGCTCGGCGACGTTGACCGCATCCTGGCCGGTCATCGCGTCGACGACCAGCAGCACCGCGTTCGGGCGGATCGCCTTCTTGATGTCGGCAAGTTCCTTCATCAGCTCGGCGTCGACGTGCAGGCGCCCGCTGGTATCGACGATCAGGACGTCCTTGCCCTCTGAGATTGCGCGGTCACGCGCCCAGGCCGCGATCTTGACCGGATCGCGATCCGTTCCCTGCTCGTAGACGTCGGCGCCGGCCTGGGCGCCGACCTTGATCAGCTGCTCGACCGCGGCCGGACGGTAGACGTCGCAGGCGGCGACAGCGACCGAAGAGTTGTACTGCGTGCGCAGGAATTGAGCGAGCTTGCCGGTCGCCGTGGTCTTGCCCGAACCCTGGAGCCCGGCCATCAGGATCACGGTCGGCGGGCGCGGCGCGAACTCAAACTCGGCCGACTCCCCTCCCATCAACTCCTTGAGCTCGTCGTTGACGATCTTGACGACCTGCTGGCCCGGGTTCAGCTGGCCGATGATGTCAGCGCCAAGCGCGCGTTGTTTGACCGCCTCCGTGAAGCTCTTGACGACCTTGAAGTTGACGTCCGCCTCGAGCAGCGCGAGCCGGATCTCCCGCATCGCGCGGTTGATGTCGTCTTCGGTCAGCGTGCCGCGGCCACGAACATCAGCCAGCGTCGCCTGAAGCCTGTCAGCGAGTGAGTCGAACATGGCCTAGAGGTTAGGCGCTAGGGGCGCTCGCCCGCATGGCGAGCGCCCTGGGCTACGGGCGGGTGCGATCCGGCGTCCACGGACGCGGCGTCCCTACAGCGCGCCGGCCGTCGGTAGCTCGTCCTCTATGCGAGTACGGCCGAGCGTTGGCGTCGCATGCAGGTACGGGCTGCCCTGGATGTAGTAGTAGATCAGGGGAATGAAGCCGAGCGCCATCGCCCCGAGCCCGATCCAGATCACTACTGCTGAAGAGTTCGGGATCGACTCGCCAAAGATCCAGAACATGAAGAGCGCGCCCACCAGCGGGAACGCTCCCATGAAGAAGAAGTTGCTGATCGACTGGAACACGTATTTGCGGAAGCCGACCACTGCCGCGAGGCCCGCGAGGCCGTAGTAGATCGCTATCTGCAGGCCGATCGAGTCGATCGCGTCGCTCAGCACGGTGTCTACCGAGCCGACGAAGTTCGAGACGACGAACAGCGTCAACGAGATCCCGGCGATCACAGCGGTCGCAAACGCCGGGGTCTTCCAAGCCGGGTGAAGGTGCCCGAACCGACCCGGAAGGGTCTTCTCCCGGCCCATCGAGAAGAGCGAGCGGGTGACTTGGATCAGGGTCGTCTCGAGCGTTGCGATCGTCGAAAGCATCACTGCGATGATCATCAGCTTGCCGCCGGTTCCGCCCCAGACGACGTTGCCGAAGGTCTCGAGCACGTTGCTGTTGCCGCCCTCGATCGCCTTCTGCGAAACGTCCATGTTGATCACGATCGTGAACAGCATGAAGAGCACGAACACGATCAGCACGCCGACGATGCCGCCCATGCCCGAACTGTTCTCGCTGTCGGCCGTCTCCTCACCGAGGTTCGACGAGACATCCCAACCCCAGTAGTAGAACGCGGCGATCAGAGCGCCCCCGACGAAGCCGCTGAAGGACCCGAAGTGGCTGAATCCGAGCCAGCTCAACGAGAAGCTGACGACCTTGTGGCCGTGCACGATCCCGAGCACCGCAAAGATCACCAGCAGCACGATCTCGATCGAGGACATGATCCACTGGGCGTTGGCGGTAACCCGCACACCACGAGCCACGAAGTACGCCATCACCAAGAACCACAGGCATCCGACCGCAGTGACCCAGCCGGTCTCTCCGGCCAGGTGGTTGCTGAACAGGGAAAGTGTCACCTGCCCCGCGGGCAGCGATCCGGCGACCATGAAGATCGCCGCGGAGACGATCAGGGCCCAGCCGGTGAAGAAGCCGAGAAACGGGTGGATAACCCGGCCCACCCAGGAGTAGGCGGCGCCGGCGTTCGCGCCCATCTTGTTGAGCTGGGCGTACGCAACAGCGATGCCGAACATCGGGATGCCGCACCAAAGCAGCGAGGCTGGACTTCCGAAGCCCACAACAGAGACGATTGCCGCGGTGGTTGCCGCGATCGAGTACGCCGGCGCGCTGCCGGCGACCGCCATCACAATCGAGTCGAGAAAGTGCAACGAGCCTTCGTCGAGCTTGTGCTCGTTTTCGCCGCCGCCAGTACCACCAACGACCGCGTCAGTCCCACCCACTACAGCCATTTAGCTCCCTCGAATCGAACCTGATCAAGCGAGCTATCCAGAAGGTTTTGCCCGCGCACCTTAACTACGCGGGATTCTCCTCTGTCGGGGCGTCGGATTGCTTATCCGCTTGTCCAAAGAGCCGCGGCAAGCCGCTAACCGCCTGGCTGAACTCGGATGGGATCACGAAGACCTTGTTCGAGTCGCCGCGGGCGAGCTCCGGCAGCATCTGCAGGTACTGGTAGCTGAGCAGCTGCGCATCGGGCTTGCCTGCGTGGATCGCTTCGAATACCGTGCCGATCGCTTTGGCCTGGCCTTCTGAGCGCAGCACGGCTGCGGTCTTCTCACCTTCGGCGCGTAGGATCGCAGCCTGCTTCTCGCCTTCGGCGGTCAGGATCTGGGCCTGCTTGACGCCCTCGGCGTTGAGGATCGCGGCACGGCGGTCGCGTTCGGCGCGCATCTGCTTCTCCATCGAATCCTGAATCGAGAGCGGCGGATCGATCGACTTCAGCTCCACGCGGGTGACGCGGATACCCCACCGGTTGGTGGCCTCGTCAAGTACGCCGCGTAGCTGTGCGTTGATGTGATCGCGGCTGGTCAGCGCCTGCTCGAGCGAGAGCGAGCCGATCACGTTTCGAAGCGTCGTGACCGTGATCTGCTCGATCGCCTGCAGTGGATTTGCGACCTCGTAGGTCACTGATTTCGCATCGTTGACCGTGTAGTAGATGACGGTGTCGATCTGCACCACGAGGTTGTCCTCGGTGATCACTGGCTGCGGCGGGAACGAGACGACCTGCTCGCGCAGGTCGATCAGCGGTCTCAGCCGATCGACGAACGGCACCAGCACCGTCATGCCCGGGTTCAGCGTGCGGTGATAGCGACCCAGTCGCTCAACCACACCTGCCCTGGCTTGCGGCACGATCCGGATGGTCCTGGCGAACAGGATCAAGAGGAACACAAGAATCACCGCCCCAACAATTCCACCAACCATGTGTTCTTCTCCCTATTCCATAACCAGCGCCGTGGCGCCCTTGATATCGACGACCTCTACCTGCGTACCGGCCTCAATCACGTGATCTTCGTCGAGTGAGCGAGCGGTCCAGACCTCGTGATCGATCCGCACTCGCCCGGCCCCTTCGTGGTTCGCGATCCGCTCCAACACAACGCCGCGTTTGCCAACTAGAGCGGCAGCGCCGGTTCGTAGCGGCGGTCCGCTCTGTAGCCGACGCATTACCAAAGGCCGCAACGCGGTCAACGTCAGGACTGACGCCACGAGGAACACGATCACTCCTGCCGCTCCATCGGTCGCGCCTTCGACAGCGGCAGCGAGCAGCGCTCCGACGGCAAAGGGCGCCAGGTAGAAGCTTGAGCCGCTCATAACCTCGCCTGCGCCAAATCCGCAGGCAATCAGCAGCCAAATAAGCCATCCCGCCATCTCTACCCGAGCTTACATCGCCGAGCGAGCGCGCCGGAGCAGCGGCGTGCCCACGGTGTGAACAGGTCAGGCAGCAGGAGCACCGGCGGCCCAGAGGTGAGGCTCAGCCCAGGCGCCGGTGATCGCGTGGTCAGGATCGGTGCCTTTGGCCTCGGTGAGCTGCGCGGCCAGCAGCTGCAGCCTCACCGTCGCCGGAATCTGCGCCAGGAAGATGCTGGCGGCCGTGTCAGCGAATGCGCCCCCAGCCAGTTGGTGAGTCGTGAGACCTTCGCTTCGTGCCGCGGTCAGCAGCGCTGCGGTGAGGCCGTCCGGATCAGCCTCCGGGGCGATCGCGACCAACGTGTCGTCGCTCCCGTAAGGAACCGCTGCGCCGTGCAGCAGCAGCTCGGCGTCGAATCCCTCGGCCAGGATATGCGCCGACTCCCGGGCTTTCAGCGCTCCCTCACGCGCGGTGATCCCCCAGACCCCGGGTCCCACAAACGCCAATGCGCGTGTGGGCACGGCGATCTCGGCGATCCCCGGCGCCGAGATCACCGCCTCCACCGCGGCGGCGGCGCCGCGTAGTTCGTCGGGGCCCGTGTCCGCGCAGGTCAGAGCGTGAGCGAGCAGCGCGAGCACGCCAAGCGCAGCCGTGTAACTGACCGTGTAGGTCTCGGACCGCTCCTTTGTAGGCGTCTCGATCGCGCCAGCCCAAGCTGCCTGCTCGCCCGTGATCGTGACCAGCGGCGCGCCCGCGGCGCTGATCAGCGCACAGGCTGCGCGTGCGAACGCAGTTTCGCCGGTGTGGCTGATCACGACGGCGCCGTCACCATCGCTGGGCACCGGGCGCCAACGCGCGAACTCAGATGAGGTCACCGCTTGCGCGTCGAGCCCACCGGCGCGGAACAGGTAGGCGCCGAGCTGAGCAGCGTGAAAGCTCGTGCCGGTGCCGACGATGAAGATCCGCCTGGCTTGCCTCAGGCGCTCGGCGTGAGCGCTGACATCGATCCCGGCGACGGCGCTGAGGGCAGCCGGCTGAGAGGCGATCATCGCCCGCAGTTGGCTGTCGCCCGGCATCAGCTGATCAGTGCCCGCGCGAACTCAGACGCTTCGAAAGGCCGTAGGTCCTCGAGCTTCTCGCCGATGCCGATCAGCTTCACGGGGATCCCAAGGTCATGGGCGATCGCGAGCGCGATCCCGCCCTTGGCGGTGCCGTCGAGCTTGGTGAGCACCAGTCCTGTGACGTCTATCGCCTGCGAGAAGAGCTGCGCCTGGCGCAGCCCGTTCTGCCCGGTCGTGGAGTCGACCGTCAGCAACGTTTCGTGCGGGGCGCCCTCAAGCTGCTTGCCGATCACGCGCCGGATCTTGCTGAGCTCGCCCATCAGGTCGTCCTGCGTATGCAGGCGCCCGGCCGTATCGACGATCACCACGTCGGCCCCGGTCTCGATCCCGGTCTTCACGCCCTCGAAAGCGACCGAGCTGGGATCGGTGCGGTCGGGACCACGCACAAAGGCGGCACCGGCGCGCTCAGCCCAGATGCCGAGCTGCTCAACCGCGGCTGCGCGGAAGGTGTCGGCCGCCACCAGGACCACGGAGTGACCGAGTTCCTTGCTGAGGTGGTAGGCGAGCTTGCCGGTGGTGGTGGTCTTGCCGGTGCCGTTGACGCCGGCCATCAGGATCACTGTCGGCTTGTGTCGCAGGTCGATGTGGTCGTCGCCGGTCCGGGCAACTTCGACGAGCAGCTCGGTGAGGCGCTCGCGCAACGCCTCTCCGCCGACGATCCCGCCGTCCGCGGCTTCGTGTTCGAGCTGCCCGACGACCTCGGCGGTCGTGCGGGCGCCGACGTCGGCGTAGATCAGCGCCTCCTCGAGCCGCTCCCAGGTCTCATCGTTGAGCTCCTCAAGAAGCGTCGCCTGGAGCTCGGCTCCAAGCGCCTGCCGCGTCTTGCGCAGGCTCTCACGCAGGCGCGCGAAGCGGCCGACGCGCTGCTGCTCGGCTACCGCGGCGGTCGCTTGCGGCTCGGCGCCGGCGGGCGCTGCGCCGTCGACGATGAAGAGATCAGTCCATTCGCGCGCCACGAAGTCATTCTCCTATGCGGCTTCGCGTGCCGGCAGGCGCCGCGAAATCACCTTCGAGATGCCGTCGCCGCCCATCGAGACCCCGTAGAGCGA
Source organism: Solirubrobacterales bacterium (assembly GCA_003137075.1). Taxonomy (GTDB): domain Bacteria; phylum Actinomycetota; class Thermoleophilia; order Solirubrobacterales; family Solirubrobacteraceae; genus Palsa-465. Next base: position 18,340 of record PLES01000068.1, on the reverse strand, counting down.
ATCGGCAGCCTCCATCGTTCGCTTCTGGTGCGTTACGACGATGAACTGGGCGCGCTCGCTGTAGGTGTCCAGCAGGTCCAAGAAGCGCGTGATATTGAGGTCGTCGAGCGCTGCCTCGACCTCATCCATGATGTAGAAGGGGCACGGCTTGGCGAGAAATACCGCGAACAGGAAGGCGAGTGCGGTCATCGACTTCTCGCCGCCTGAGAGCAGCGTCAGCCGCTTCATCGCCTTCCCGGCCGGCGTGATCTCGATCTCCACGCCGAGCAGGTCCTCGGCGCTCTCCTCGGTCTGCTCCTCGCCGTCAGCGCCGCCGTCAGCGCCGCCCTCGGCGTCGGACTGATCCTCTGCGTCGTCAAGCTTCTGCCCGCCGATCACGGGCGCAGGCGTGTCGCCGTCAGAGACCAGACGTAGACGCCCACTGCCGCCGGGGAAGACGCGCCCGACCAGCTGTTCAAAGTTCGCGGCAGCAGCCTCAAAGGTCTCCTCGAAGGTCTCACGGATCTGCCGGTCGGTGTCCTTGATCAGCCCTTCGAGTTCGCGCAATGCCGTCTCAAGATCGGTGCGTTGCGCCTCAAGCTCCTCAACGCGAGCCAGCGCCTGCGCATATTCGTCCTGCGCAAGCGGATTCACGGGCCCCAGCTGCTCGCGCCGCTTGGCGAGGCGCTCGAGGCGGGAGCGCAGCTCCGCGCGCTCGTGATCGGGCAGCGCCTCAGTCGCCGCTTCCGGCTCGAGCTCAAGCTCCAGCGCGAGAGAGCGCAGGGTCGCCTCAGCGTCATCGGCCTGGTCGCGCGAGCGCTGCGAGCGCACCTCGGCAGTGGTCAGCGACTCGCCGGCGGCATGCAAGCGGGTCTGAATTCCGGCCTCAGCCTGGGCGCAGGCGCGCAGCTCAGCGGCCACGGACTCACCGGCCTCACGATCCGCGCTGAGCGCAGCATCAAACTCGCGCTTGCGCTCGCCGATCGCCAGTACCAGCTCCTGCAGCGCCTCATGGATCCCAGCAATCGCCGGCCCGAGCTGCTGATCTCGTGCGATCCCCGCCTGCAGGCGAGCGATCCGGCCAAGCCGCTCGGAGCGTTCGCGATCAGCGCGCTCCGTGCGAGCCTGTTCGGCCCGCACCTCGGCCTGTAACTGAGCTCGGCGCCCCGCGTTCGGTCCCTCGTCCGGTGCGGAGCGGCGGCGCGCGATAGCGGCCACCAAGCGCCGCTGGTCCTCTGCGACCTCGTCGCGCGCGTGCACGGCGGCGCGATGGGCCGCAACAGCAGCCTCACGCGCAGCATCCAGCTCACCGACTCGCGCCGCGGCCAGTTCAACCTCAAACTTCAGCGCATGTTCAGCCTGAACCGCAGCTTCGCTGGCCGCCACGAGTTGATCCCGCCGGTTGCGCTCAGCCAAGACGCGCTCCTCACCGACGGCCGCCGCCTGCCGCAGCTCGCCGGTCGAGCCCGAAAAGACGCGGCCGGCACGCGTTACCGCGACACCCGAGAAGTCCGCTGAGACGGCGGTGAGATCGTCGACCACCCAGACATCGCGAAGCAAGACGCGCGCGATCGCAACCGTTCGAGGGTCGCCGGAGACGTGTTGGTGAAGGAGCACGGCACCGGAGACCGCCGGAGCGGCTGCGCTTCCCGTACCGCCGCGCTCGCCAGGCCCGAGAACCAGCGCCCTGCCGCCGTCCCGTCCAGCCTTGTCCAGCAGTGCCTCACCGGCAGCCCGCGTATCGACGACGGCCGCGCCAAGCCGTCCGTCGAGCGCGGCCGCGACCGCCAGCTCGTAGCCAGAGGTGACGGTCAGTGAATCGGCCAGCGACTGGCCACCGCCTGGGGCGCTCTGATGGCTGCGCAGGAACTGGTTCACACCGGCGAGCTCACCCCCAACGCGCGCCGCTTCGCGGCGCGCGTTGTCAACCAGCCGCTCCGCATCCCTGACGGCCTGCCGCGCCAGCTCATGGGCTGCCTCAGCCTCCTCACGTGCGGTCTTGGCGGCCTCAACGCGGAGCAGCTGCTCTGCCTCACGCTCTGCGGCGGCGGTCCGCTGCTTTTCAAGCTCGGTCAGCTGGCGCCCGAGCTCAGCTTCGTGATCGCGCTCCAGCGCCTGCAGTTCCCGACTCAACTCCGCGATCCGCGCCTCCGCCTCAGGATCGGGTCGATCCTGCGCAGCTTCCTCAGTCAGCGCCGCCAGCCGCTCTTGCGAGTTCTGCAGGCGCGAAGCCACAGTCTCGCCGGATGCGCGCACGGCGTCTGCGCGATAGCCGGTCCGGTCGGCGGATGACTGGGCGGCGAAGCTGCGCCTTGAGAGCTCTTCGCGTTCGCTTGACCGCGCTGCCAGCGCCTCCTCGGCCTTGCCCCGCCGGGCTGCCACGGCCTCGAGTTCCTGTTGCAGCTCCTGTCTGGCGGCGCGTGCCTTCGCGGCCTCGTCGCCTGCGAGCTGCGCTTCCTCACGACGCGCCCGTAGCTCGTCCCGCCCCAGTTCCCACCGCGTCTCGAGCGTCTGCCGGTAGAGCCGCTCATGCAACTCAGCCGCTTCCGCCTGGCGCTTCAGCGGCTTCAGACGCGAGCGCGCCTCACGCTCGATGTCGAGCGCGCGGTCAAGGTTGTCCTGCGTGTGCCCGAGCTTGAGCTGGGCGCGACGACGGCGTTTACGGTGCTTGCCAAGCCCGGCGGCTTCCTCAATCAGCAGCCGCCGGTCACGCGGCTTCGAGGTCACGATCGCCTCGACCCGCCCCTGCGAGATGACCGAGTGCATCTCCTTGCCAAGGCCTGTGTCGGAGAGCACTTCGAGCACGTCGATCAGCCGGCACTTGGCACCGCCGAGGCGGTACTCACCCTCGCCGTTGCGGTCGAGCCGGCGGAAGATCGAGACTTCGGGACCGAACCCGAGCAGGTTCTCACTGTCGTCGAGCACCAGCTCAACGGACGCGCTCGACGAAGCCTGCCGGCCCGGCGCACCCCCGAAGATCACGTCCTGCATCGACTGGCCGCGCACGGCCATCGGTGACTGCTCGCCAAGCGCCCAGAGCACCGCGTCGGTGACGTTTGACTTGCCCGATCCGTTCGGCCCGACGATCACGCTGGTGCCAGGGCCGAACTCAAGCCGCGTGCGATCCGGAAACGACTTGAAGCCCTTCAGATCAATGCTCTTCAGATACATCAGCTCAGCTTCCCGAGGCGGGCGCGCCGAGGTGCGTGAGCGCCTCGCGTGCCGCGGCCTGCTCGGCGTCCTTCTTGCTGCGCCCAACCCCGCGGCCGATCTCCTCGCTGGCGATCCGCGCCGCGATTGTGAAGGTTCGATCGTGCGGCGGACCGTCCTCCGCCACCACGTCATAACTGACCAGCGCGCCCCGGCGGGCGAGCCGCTCCTGCAGGGCTGACTTGAAGTCGACCGGATGCTCGAGCGCGTCGTCGAGAATCGGCTCGAACGCCTCGACCACGGCCGCCGCCACACGCTCGTACCCGAAGCTCAGGTAGCAGGCGCCGATGATCGCCTCCGTGATCGAGGCGAGCACACGCTCGGTTGAAACGAGATTGGGAACTGTCGCTGCCGCACCCGCTGGCGCGGCGTTGGCGACGCGTTCCGGCACTCCGAGCAGCTCCGCCACCACGCGACAGGAGCGGCCGGAGACGGTCTGGGCGCGGATCTTGGTCAGCTCGCCGGCACCGAAACGATCGGCCTCCAAGCTCGGGAAGAGGTGCGATGTGACGGCCAGCGAGAGCACGCTGTCACCGAGGAACGCGAGCCGCTCGTAGGACTCGGAGCGCTTCGTGGTCCACGACGCGTGCGTGAACACGTGCACAGCGAGGTCCGGCGGCAGCTCGTCCAGCAGTTCCCGCAGACGCGCAACCGACCCGAGCGCTGACTTTTCGTCAGTTGCCACTCGAGCCTTCAGCGGAATTCGTGGTCGAGACACCGCTCGCGAGCACGAATTCGACCGCTTGCCCAACCGTCAGGATGTGGGCGGCCTCATCATCGGACATCTGCACGCCGTAGCTGTCCTCCAGCTCCTGGACAAGCGTGTAGAGATCCAGCGAGTCCGCTTCCAGGTCTTCCCGAAAGCGTGTGGACTCACCGATCGAGCCGGGCTCGACCTGAAGCTCATCGGCCAGGTGCGTACGGATTACGTTGAGAATCTGCTCGCGATTCATGGCTCTCTACCGTAATCCCCTACCCGGACAGTCAAGCGGGCTGCGCAGCGCCTTCGTCGCTGCGGTCGCCCTCAGCCGGTGAGCGCAAAGCCCCCGCCGCTTCAAGCGCGGCGCGCGTACGACCGATCACGTCCTCCTCGACGCCGCGTGCCGCCAGCTCGATCGCGCGGGCAAAGCCCCGGCGCGTGAAGCGCCCGTGGCAGACGATTCCGATCTGGCGCAAACCGAGCATGTAGGCGCCGCCGGTCATCTCCGGGTCGATCTCCTCGCGCAGCGTCTGCACGGCCGGCTGCAGCAAGAAGCCGCCGAGCTTCGCGCGCCAAGAGGACATCGCGGCGGTCCGAATCGCGGCGAGGGTCTGAGCTGAGACGCCCTCGATCAGCTTGAGCGCGATGTTGCCGGTAAAGCCGTCGGTCACGATCACGTCGACGACGTTGGCCATCGCCTGAGTGCCCTCGATGTTGCCGACGAAGTTCAGCCCGGCACCACCAGCGCCGCTGAGACGCTCGTGGACCTCTTTGACGTCGGGCGTGCCCTTGGCCGGCTCCTCGCCGTTTGAGAGCAGCGCCACCCGCGGCGCGTCGATGCCCATCACGGCCTGGCAGAACGCCGATCCCATGTGCGCGAACTGCACCAGGTGCTCGGGGCGGCAGCTGACGTTGGCGCCGACGTCGAGCACCATCACCGGCGTGCCGCCGGGGCGCGGAATCGGCAAAGCCAGCGCCGGGCGGTAGATGCCACGGTCGCGCTTGAGGTTGAAGAGACCAGCCGCCAGCGCCGAGCCGGTGGAACCGCCGGAGACGAGCGCCTGCGCCCGCCCCTCCGCGACCGCTTTGGCGGCCTGCACGATCGACGCTTGCGGCGTCGATCGCACGGCGTAGGCCGGATCGGTCGCCTTCGCGATAGAGATCGGGGCGTCGACCAGCTCAACGCCGTCGGGCACCGAGCCGATCTTCGAGGCATCGGCGAACAGCAGCACGCGCACGCCGCGCGTCGCTGCCAGCGACGCGCCTGCGGCGACTTCTGAAGGACCTAGATCGGCCCCGTTACCGTCAACGGCGACCGTCACCATTGGCGACGGACGCTCAGCGGAGAGTTGAGTCGGTCGCCACTACGGTCTTGCCCTTGTAGCTCCCGCAAACCGGGCACACGCGGTGCGGCAGCTTGGGGCTCTGGCACTGCGGGCAGGCGTTGCTGGCGGCAGGGGTGACCTTGTGGGTCGAGCGGCGCAACGTCGTGCGCGAGTGGGACTGCTTTTGCTTAGGAACGGCCATAGACGCGTCAGACTAGCAGGCGCACGTGCCCTTCAACGCCACGCGTAGGACGGTCTAGTCGAACTTCAGCTCTGAGAGCTTCGCCCAGCGCGAGTCGGGCTCGGACTCGTGGTGGTGATCCGCACCGGCGCTGTTGAGATCGGTGCCGCAAACCGCGCAGAGCCCCGCGCAGTCGGGCTTGCAAAGCAGGGCTGCGGGCAGCACCAGCGCCAGCGCATCGCGCGCCCACGCGGCGAGCGCAAGCGTCCCATCGGACACATACGGCGAGTCGAGCTCGTCGTCAGCGTTGGCGCCGGGCTGTGAGACCTCGCGCGAGTCGACTACGAAGCTCACCGTGGTCGGCTCAAGGCAGCGCATGCAGGCACCGTCCAAGCTCGCCTCGAACCTCAGCCGCAGCGCATACCCCTGCGCCGTGGTGCGTGAGATCTGCAGCTCGGCCGGGATCTCCGCCGGAAGCACCGTATAGGTGTCCTGCCCGAGCTCGTACGGCTCGATCGCGACCGCCAGGTCGAACTTACGCCCCTCACCTGAGGTCATGCGCAGGCCGATGAGGTCAAATGTGTCCGTCTCAGTGTTCACATCCAACAGATTAGAGAGGCTGCGATCATCTGGGAGGTGTCCAGCTGGTTTCGCACATATGGCTTCGGCGACGTCCATGACCACTTGATAATCGGCGCGGTGCCGGCTGATGAGTCCGACGTCCGCACGCTCGAGCGGCTCGGCGTCACACGGATCCTGAACCTGGTCGAGGACCAGGAGTATCCGGCCGGCGCGCGTACCGAGGTGGTTCGCTCGCTGCGCGCGGCGGGGATCGTCGAAGAGCGCTTCAGCTCCGAGGACTACGGCGCACTCAGCACCAGGCTGCTGGACGACGCTTCAGAACTCGCCAACAGCTGGCTTGACGAGGGCGAACTGGTCTACATCCACTGCCGCGCCGGCTGGCAGCGCTCGGCGACGGTCGCGGGTGCGGTCTTGGTCAGACGCTTCGGCCTCGGCCCGGATGACGCACTCGCCGAGATCAACGCACGCAAACCGACCGCGAAGCCGCTCCCGCATCAGCGCGACAGCCTGCTCGCCTGGTCGGACGCGCGGCCGGGCTGAGCTTTCTCGAGGTAGTGATGGACGTTATGTGCCAGATCTGGCACATAACGTCCATCACTACGGCCTGCCGCGGCGTCGGGAAGCGGTGCTTCCCGCCTTAGTCTTCGTGGATCTGAACCATCCGCGCCGACACCGTGATCTGGTCGGCCTCGGGGATCTCAAGCCCGGGGTTCACGGCGCCGTGGTCGGCGAGCCGGCGGGCGGCCGGCATCACCCGCGTCTCGTAGGAGCCGACAGCCTCGTTATAGGCACCGACGGCGCTGTTCATGCGGCGTCCGAGGTTTGCCATCAGGGTCGAGAGCCGCGCCAGCCGCGTGTGCAGCTCGCGTCCGAGCTCTGAGACGGCCTGCGCTGACTCCGCGACCCGCTCCTGCTGCCAGCCGTAGGCGACCGAGTGCAGCAGCGCCAGCAGCGTTGTCGGCGTGGCGATCAGGACCCGGCGCGCCATCGCGTCCTCGATCAGATCGGGATCGGCGTCGAGTGCGGCGCCGTAGAGGTACTCCCCCGGCAGGAACAGCACGACGAAGTCCGGGGCGCTCTCCATACCTGACCAGTAGGCCTTGTCGGAGAGCTGCTTGACGTGACGGCGCAGCAGCCGGGCGTGGGCTTCAAGGTGGGCGGCGCGGGTCTCCTCGTCCGGCGCCTCGTAGGCGTCGAGCACGCCCTGCAGCGGTGCTTTGGCGTCAACCACGACGGTCTTGCCGCCGGGCAGGTTGACAACCATGTCAGGGCGCAGCGCGCGGTCTTCACCGGGGATCGATGCCTGCTCGGTGAAGTCGCAGTGGCGCACCATGCCGGCCAGTTCAACGACCTTGCGCAGCTGCATCTGACCCCACTGCCCGCGGGTGTTGGGCTTACGCAGGGCAGTCACCAGCGCCCCGGTCTCAGTCCTCAGGCGCTCGCCCTGCTCGGCCAGCGAACGCAACTGCTGTTCAAGCCGCCCGCGGGTCTCGCGTCGCTCCTGGTCGAGCGCCACCAACTGCTGGTCGACGCGTGCAAGCTGGTCGGCCAGCGGGCCGACCAGCCGCTCTACCTCGGCGTCGCGGCCGGAAGCGGAGTTGGTGCGCAGCCAGACGACCGACGCCGCCAGTGCAACGCCGATGAAGATTCCGATGACCAGCGAGCTGATGTCCATGCTGACGAGCGTTGCGCTCCCGCCGGACGGAGTGCAACTCGCATTGCACGCATGCTCAGCGGCCGACGATGCGACCGCGTGTCCAGGCTCCGCGTTGGGGCGGGAGCGACCCCGCACCACCGCCGGCCGGAAGACTGTCAGGATCGTTGCCGACCCCAAGCAGGCTACGAGTGACCTGCTGGCTGCCGTCGAGCAGATCGTCGAGCGCGCGCGAGACCTGGACGGCCGTGATCTCGCCGGCCGCGACCTGTTCGCCGGCTTGGCGGTCGTGCAGCGCCTCGAGCACGGCGCGCCGCAGCAACTCCTTGAGGAAGGAGGCGGTCACACCGTCGGTCCGCTCGACAACCTCGGCGGTTTCCGACTCGGACAGACGCAATTCGAGCGAGCGTGAGTAGAGCGAGAACAGTCGCCGCCGCGCATCCGCATCGGGAAGCGCGATCTCCACCGCCACATCGACGCGGCCGGGACGCGCGGCCAGCGCCGGCTCCAGCAGGTCTGCCCGGTTTGTGGTCAGCAGGAACAGCAGGTCGGCGTCTGCGGCGGCCCCGTCCATCGCGTCGAGCAGGTCGAACAGAACCGGGCTGGAGCCGGGTCCGAAGCTGCGGTCCTCGGCGACCAGGTCCACGTCTTCCAGCACCAGCACCGCGGGTTGAAGCTCGCGTGCCAGATCTGCCGCCGACCCGATAGCCCGCAGCGCCCTTCCCGTCAGCACGAACCGCGTGTAGCCACTCATCTGGCCGATCAGGTACCTGGTCGTATGCGTCTTGCCGGTGCCGGGCGGTCCGTATAGCAAGAGCCCGCGTTTCAGGTGCTGGCCGGCGGCGAGCAGCGCTTCACGATGGGCCGCGACCCCGAGCGCATGCCGCTCGACCCGCGCGAGCACCTGCGTGGGAAGGATCACGTCATCGCGTGCGGTCTTTGGGACCTCACTGAACGCGAGCACGACCCCTCCTTGCGGGGTGGCGCTGACATCGAGAACATGTCCCCGGTAGACGTTGAGTTGGCTGCGCAGCTCATTCAACCGGGCATGTACGGCCTGGGCCTGATCTACCGGCAGGCCTGCGATCTCCAACTCGAGCCCCGGGTCCTGGTCATCAGGCCCATTTACCATCACCACGTACCGGCCCAGAGCATCGGTCACGAGCAGCAGCCCTCGCTGCAGGCACGCCAACGTCGAACCTGGTCCGCTTGCAAGATCGACGAGCGGCGGCGCTGAGAGACTCAGTGGCGGCATCGCGTTGCCGCTGATCAGCTGCTGAAGCGAGACCGACCCGTGACGGGGCGGGATCGAGAAGCCGCGAACCTCAACCTCACGCCCGGGCTCGACCGACCAGGCGTTCAGGGCAGTTTGGACGTTGACGTGCTCGAATACCGGGAACGATCGGGTCAGCACCGACTTGTCGACCACCCCATCGTCGAGGAAGTCAATGACCAGCGCGACGACCTCGTTGCGGCTGCGCTCAGCCGCCTCTTCGGAGTGGATCCAGTGCAGGAACGACAGGAAGGCCGCGGCGAACTCCCGGGCCTCCGAATCCGATGCCTCGGAGTTCATCACCGGAATCTAACCGGAGCTGGTTCCGGCCCGCATTTTTAACGTACCGGGCGGTGGCTGCCGGACATCCGGCGAGCGACACCGCGCAGCTAACCGACTTCGACCTGCTCGTCCTTGCCGGCCAGGCGGTCACGACCGCGCTGCACGGCCGAGATGAACTTCGAAAGGTTGACTTCGAGGGTGCCGAGAATCTCGTCGGCGTAATCCTCGGCGCCAAGCCGGATTTCACGCTCACGACTGTGGGCATCCTCGATGATGTCCTCGGCGGCGCGCTCAGCCTGCTTGGTGACCTCTTCCTCGGAAACGAGGCGGTCCTGGCGGTCGCGAGCTTCCTTCATGATGCGCTCGGCCTCGCGCTTGGCTTCGGCGAGCATCTCCTGACGTTCCTTGACGATCCAGCGCGCCTGCTTGATCTCCTCAGGGATCGTCGCGCGCATCTGGTCAAGGATGTCGTAGATCTCCTCCTTGTCCACGCGCACCTGATCCGTCAACGGCATAGGCTTCGCGTTGTGAACGAGATCGTCGAGTTTGTCGATCAGTACTAGGACGTCCATAGCCGATCCTCTGTTTCGTCAGCGGCCAATGCGTTCCTGCAAGGCGATCGCAACTTCCTCGGGGACGAGTTCGGAGATTCGTCCGCCGAACGTCGCAAGTTCCTTGACTCCGCTTGACCTAATGAAACTGTACTTGGCCGAGGCCATCAGGTAAACGGACTCGATATCCGGGGCCTGCGCGCGGTTGAGCTGGTTGAGTTCCAGTTCGTACTCAAAGTCCGAGATCGCACGCAGCCCGCGCACGATCGCTTTGGCGCCGTGCGAGCGGGCGAAGTCAACCGTGAGCACGCTGAACGGCTCAACCTCGACGTTGCCCAGGTGTTCGGTGGCGTTCTTGATGAAGGAGACGCGCTCCTCGCCGGTGAACAGCGTGCTGCCCTTGCGCATGGGCAGGTTGACGACGGCGACGATGACCTTGTCGAACATCCCCGAGGCGCGCGAGATGATGTCTAGGTGGCCGTTGGTGACCGGGTCATAGGAGCCCGGGCAGACTGCGATTCGGTTATCTGGCGCCATGGATTCTGATAAGTGTGTCCCCGTAGCGCCGCTCCAGTTGAAGCGGCAACTCGAGTGCCAGTGGATCGCGGCGGTCGCTCTCTGTGACCACCCTGGCGCTGTGGCTCAGGACGGGTTTCAGGGCAACCGAGAGCTCCGGACCAAGCGCACTCGCCAAACGGTATGGGGGGTCGATGAAGACCAGATCGTATTGACGGTCGGCGACGGGCGTGCAAGCAAGCGCCCGTAGCGCCGGGATTCGCAGGACCTCCCCCACGAGTCCGAGCGCCTCGAGGTTGTCGCCTATCGCCGCAATCGCGGTGTGAGCGTTGTCGACGAAGGTGGCGTTCGCGGCGCCGCGAGAGAGTGCCTCGATGCCTAGTGCTCCGGAGCCGGCGAAGAGGTCAAGCACACTCGCCTGCACCACCGCTTCGCCGAGGATCGAGAAGAGCGCCTCGCGCACACGGTCGGAGGTCGGACGGGTCTGCTCGCCCTTGGGAGCCTTGAGCACGCGGCCTCTATGGGTTCCGGCGACGACCCTCATGAGCCGATCGGGGTCATGCGCCGACCGACGTCATGCGCGGATCGGGGCGCGGGCCTCGTCCCCGTAGACCGCCGCCAGCGCGTCCGCCAGCAGTGCGTGCTCCGGCTCGGTCAGGTCGGGGTCGCGGTCGATCACGTCGCGCCCGTAGCGATGGGCCCGCTCCATCAGCTCGTTGTCGCGTGGGAACTCCGCGAAGCGGAACATCGCCTCGCCCGACTGGCGCGTGCCCGCGAGCTCCCCCTGACCGCGCAGCTGCAGGTCGATCTCCGCCAGCGCGAAGCCGTCGGATTCACGCTCGAGCGCCTGCAGCCGCACCGCGTCCTTGCGCCCGAACAGCAGGCAGAGCGAGGCGTGCTCGCCGCGGCCGATGCGCCCGCGCAGCTGATGCAGCTGGGAGATTCCGTAGCGGTCGGCGTCCTCGACCAGCATCACGGTCGCGTTGGGAACGTCAATCCCGACCTCGATCACAGTTGTGGCGACCAACACCTCGGCGGCGCCGGAGGCGAAGGCGGCCATCGCCTCCTGCTTGTCCGCAGGCTTCATCTGGCCGTGCATCAGCACCAGCTTGTGCTCTTTGAACGGCCCTGTCCGCAGGCGCTCGAACTCTGCCACCGCCGCCCGCGCCTGAAGCGTTTCGGACTCCTCCACCAGCGGACAGACAACAAACGCCTGGCGCCCCTGCGCCAACTCGTCGCGGATCCGGGCGTAAGCGCGCTCACGTTCGGCCTCGCTCGCGCAGAGATGGGTCGCGATCGGCTGGCGGCCACGCGGCAGCTCGCGCAGGGTCGTGTGGTCGAGGTCGCCATGGCGGCTGAGGGCCAGGGTGCGCGGAATCGGCGTCGCGGTCATGTGCAGGACGTGCGGGCTCTCCTTGCCGCGGCCCTTGCGGTCGAGCGCCGCGCGCTGGCTGACGCCGAAGCGGTGTTGCTCGTCGACGACCACCACCGCTAGGCGGTTGAACTCGACTGTCTCTTCGATCAGGGCGTGGGTTCCGACGATCATTGAGAGCTCGCCGGTCGCGAGCTTTGCGAGCAGGTCGGCGCGCCTGCGCGCCGGCGTCGAGCCGGTCAGCAGACCGGCTCGGACCGGCTCGGCGCCCAGCAGGTTCTGAATCGTGGCGAAGTGCTGCTCGGCCAGCGTCTCGGTCGGGGCCATCAAGGCCGCTTGGAGGTCGTGCTCGACCGCACGCAGCATCGTGTACAGCGCGACCACGGTCTTGCCGGAGCCGACCTCCCCCATCAACAGGCGCTGCATCGGCTGCTCGCCGGCGAGATCGGCGTCGATCGCGGCCAGCGCCGCCTGCTGGTCACCGGTCAGCGGGAACGGCAGGCCGCTGCTGAGCCAGCGGCTGGTGAAGTCCGAGGTCTCGTTCAGGGCCGGCGCGCACGACGCTGTGCGGCGGTTGCGCCGTCGCTGCTGCAGGGCGAGCTGCGCCAGCAGCAGCTCGTCGAAGGCGAGCCGGCGGCGGCCCTGCTCTTCGTCACCGGGCTCCAGCGGAAAATGCGCGGCCCGTAGCGCGGTCGGACGGTCGGCGAGCCCCTCTCTGAGACGGATCGCGGTCGGCAGCGGATCGATCACGTCGTCGAAGCTGGCCTGGTGCTGGTGGACCAGCGCGAGGATCTGCGTCGAGGAGAGCCCGTCGGTCGCCGGGTAGTGGGCCACAGAGGCGGCGAGCTGCTCGACTCTGGGGGAGAAACCCGGCTGCAGAGCGAGTAAGTCCCCCAGAGTCGCGGAGTCGGGGCTCTGGGGTGGCGCGGGGGCCGGGCCCGCTGGGCGCTGGTCGGTCTGAGCGTGGCCCTGGACCGTAAAGCGGCCGCGACCGTCAGCCTTGCCGTGCAACATCAGGCGTGTGCCGGCCGGATAGCGCCCGACCAGCCAGGGCTGGTTGAAGAAGGTGACGCGTAGCGAGCCGCTCGCGTCGGCGACGGTCGCCTCGACCAGTGGCCGCATGCCGCGGCGGCGCACGGCGCGCGCCACGATCTGCTTGACCTCGACCACCACAGTCGCGGTCTCTCCGACCATCAGATCGGCGATCGTGCGGGCCTCGCGACGGTCGCGCGGCAGGTGTTCGAGCAGATCGCCAACCGTCGCCAGACCGAGCGACTCGGCGCCCTGCACGGCCTTCGCGCCGTCGAGCTTCAACGGCCGCTGCAGGCGCTCGGGGAGCGGCCAGCGAACCGGCGCGGCAAGCAGCTCGTCGGCGTCTAGTGGAGTGGCTGTTGCGAAGGCTGTTGACATCTGATGCGGGTTACCTGGCAAAGCTTGACCCAACGCGCGGTCGCCCTACGATTGAGGGTATGAACGAGCGCCTCATGTATGTATCGCGGATCACGCGACTACCGCTCGTGGGCCTCGACGGTTCCGACCTCGGCCACGTCGTCGACGTGGTCCTGGATATGGGTGGTCGCCCCCCGCGGGTCAACGGCTTTGTGGTCGGCGGCGTGGGTCGCCGCCGGGTGTTCGTCGGGGCGGGCCGCGTCGGCGAAATCGAGACCCGCGGGCTGCGGCTGCGCCGAGGCACGATCAACATGCGCCAGTTTGAGTTGAGGCCCGGCGAAAAGCTCGCCGCCGGCGAGCTTTTCGGGCGCCGGCTCGGCACCCGCCGTGTCGTCGATATCGGCCTGACCCCGTCGCCGGAGCAGTTCGCCTGGGAGGTTGCGACCGTCGCCCTGGCCGCCAGCAGGCGGGTACCGGGCGTGCGCGTGCCAGGGCTCAAACGCGCCCCCGAGGTGATCGACTGGAGTGAAGCCGGAGAGCTCTTCTCCGACCAGCGGCCGGTCGATCGGCAGGCGGCCACGCTCGGCGGTCTGCACCCCGCGGAGATGGCCGACGAGATCCGCAACCTGCCGCTCAGTCGCCGGCGGCTGCTGGCCGAGGCGCTCGAGGACGACCGCCTAGCGGACCTGCTCGAGGAGCTCCCTGAGGACGAGCAGGTGCGCCTGATCGAGGGGCTCGACCCGGAGCGCGTCGGCCGCGTGCTCGACGAGATGGAGGCCGACGACGCAGCAGACCTGCTGGGCGAGATGTCAGCCGCCGATCAGGCTGAGCTGCTTGCGGCGATGGACCCCGAGGAGGCCGAGCCCGTGCGCCGCCTGCTGACCTATAAGCCGGATACCGCCGGCGGTTTGATGACACCCGAGCCGATCATCCTGGCGCCGAGCGCTACGGTCGCCCAGGCGCTCGCGCGACTGCGCGACCCCGACCTCTCGGCGCCGCTCGCGGCGCAGGTCTTCGTCTGCCAGCCGCCGCTGGAGACTCCGACCGGCCGCTTCCTCGGCGTCGTCGGCGTGCAGCGGCTGCTGCGGGAGGCGCCCTCGAAGCCGGTCGGGCGCTGCATCGACGAAGAGTGGGATCCGGTCAACGCCAACGCTTCTGACCGTGAGGTGGCGGGGCGCCTGGCAGCCTATGACGTCGTGGCTGTCGCAATCACCGACGACGCCGGCCGGCTGGTCGGCGCGGTAACCGTCGACGACGTGCTCGACCGCATCCTGCCCTCCGGATGGCGCATTACCCACTCCCCGGTCTGAGTCGATGGCACGCAAGGACAACCTCTCCACCCCGCGCGGCACCTCTGGAGCCTCCGGCTATGACTCCGACGCCTTCGCGCGTTGGGCGGAGTCGGTAGCGCGTTTTCTTGGTACCGGCCGGTACCTGGCTGTACAGACGATCCTCGTGATCATCTGGGTCGGCATCAACGCCTTTGCCTGGGAGCTGCGCTGGGACAAGTACCCGTTCATCCTGCTGAACCTGATGTTCTCGACGCAGGCTGCGTACGCGGCGCCACTGATCCTGCTCGCAGCCAACCGTCAGGCCGACCGCGATAAAGAGGACATCGAGCGCGACCGCGACACAAACGCCCGCTCACTGGCCGAGACCGAGTTTCTGGCGCGCGAACTGGCAGAGGTCCGGCTGATGCTCGAGCAGAAGGCCGACCGTGAGGATCTGGTCGCGCCGATCGAGCAGCTGACGCAGGCGCTGGAACGCCTGCATGGTGTCAGTCTGCTCGATGAACCGCATTACGCGGACGAAGACTGAGAACCGCCCAAAATCAGGGCGATGGCTGGGCGTGGCTGACGCGTGGGGTCGTGACACAAGACGTACTGGTTGTACGGCGCTGTCACGACGTCGCGTCAGGCGCGTCCAGACGCGCCCGGCACTACTCCGCCGAAATCAGCCACCAGTAGCTCTCCTGTCCACCGACCGAGAGCTCGAGTTCGACGTCACCATTGACGATCGCGCGCACGGCGTCATCGTCGAGCGGCGCGTGCACCCCGCGCAGGCAGGTGATCAGTTCCGCGTCATCGGCCAGCTGCCCGATGACTTCGCGCAGCGTCTGCTCGGGATCGCCCCACGCGACCAGCTGCTCGTCGACGAAGCCGATCGCCTCGCCGGTTCTGAAGCGCCCCTGAGCGTCGTCGCGGGCAGCGGCGGCGACGCCACCAGTGCGGATCTCCTCGAGGATCTCACCCATCGCCGCGGCGTTGTCGGCGGCCGAGCTCTGAGCGTTGAAGGCAACCGCGGACGCCAATCCGGCCTGTAGCGAGCGTGACTTGACCACGACCACAGTCTTGTCTGAGAGCTCGGCGGCGCGCTCGGCGGCCATGAAGACGTTGGAGCTGTTGGGCAAGACCACGACCTGTTCTGCCGGGACCGCATGGATGCCGGCCAGCAGATCGTAGGTCGACGGGTTCAAAGTCGGTCCGCCATCGAGCACGGCGACGCCGAAGCCGCCGAACAGCTCCTTGAAGCCCTCACCGGTCACCACCGCCAACACCCCCGAGTGACCGGCGACCACCCCGGTGACGGCGGTCGCGGCGGCCAATCTCGCATCGCGCTGCTTGACCTGCTCGTGCATGTCGGCGATGTCGATGTGGGATACGGCGTTGCCGTCGCGCTCGAAAAGGCCTGTGGCGAAGTTCGGGTCGTCTGTGTGGACGTGGATCTTGAGTGTCGTCTGGTCGCCGACCACGAGAATCGAGTCGCCGACGCGTTCGAGCTCGCGGATGAACGCACGCTGATCGAGACCGGTCCCGGTCACGGCGAAGTTGGTGCAGTAGCGGTAGGTCTCCGAGTCGTGGTCCGGGTGCGTGATCTTGGCGGCGGCGTGGTGCTCCAGCTGCACCGTCTCACTACCGCGTAGCTGACCGACCATGCCCGCGAGCACAACCGTGAGCCCGTAGCCACCGGCATCCACGACGCCGGCTTCACGCAGCGCGGGCAGCAGGTCCGGGCCCTTCTTGACCGACTCCTGACCGGCCTCAAGCGCGCGTTCCATGACCTCGGCGGCAAGGTTGTCCTGCTGATCGTCGGTGGCGTCGGGACCAAGCCGGGTCTCGCCCATGTGCGCCAGGTCGTGTGAGACGCGCCGGGCCATCTCACGCACGACCGTCAGGATCGTGCCCTCGGCAGGCTGCTGGACCGAGCCGTAGGCCTGGTCTGAGGCGCTGGCGAGCGCCGCGCCGATGAGCACCGGGTCGATCAACTCGCCGGGACGGCTGATCAGCTCCTCGGCGGCCCCGCGAATCAGCTGCGAGAGGATCACGCCGGAGTTACCGCGGGCGCCGAGCAGCGCCGCACGCGCAACCGAGCGCACAATCTGCTCACGGCCGATCTCGTCGAGCGTGCTGCCCTCTGATGCCGCCGCGAGCCGGTCGAGCTCCTGCAGCACGGCGCGCAGGGTCAGCACCATGTTGTCCCCCGTGTCACCGTCGGCGACAGGGAAAACGTTCAGGTCGTTGATCTCTTCACGCCGCTCCTCGAGCGCCGACAAACCGGCCTCGACGAGCGCGCGGAAGCGAAGGATTGCTGGATCGGTCACTGCGCCGGCTGGATAGCTATTGGTCTACTGGGCCGAGAGAGAGGCGCGGGCACATCGCCCGCGCGTTCTCAGCTGGCCTTAGTGACCTTGCCGGCCTTCAGGCAGCGCGTGCAGACGTAGACACGACGCGGCGTGCCCTTGTCATCAATGCGGACGCGCTGAAGGTTTGGATCGAAACGGCGATTGGTGGCAACCATCGAGTGGCTGCGGCTGTGGCCGAAGGCAGGACCCTTCGTGCATACGTGGCAAACTTTTGACATACGGCGGTCGAGTATACGCGGTCGCTTCAGATTCGCCCGCCCGGCGGCCTGAAGGCACCGGAAGCCCGGTCCTAGACGTTGAAACCGGCGCGTCGCGGGCGCTCGGCCAGCTCGCGCTTGACCGCCATCGAGGCCAGTACAGCCTCGACCGCGTGGCGAGCTGTGTCGCGCTTGGCGCCGCCCTTGATGCGGGCGCGCGCTTGATCGGCACTGTCAACGGTGAGCACGCCGAAGCCGACCGGGACGCCGGTGCTGAGCTGCACGTTCTGAATGCCACGGGCGGTCTCAGAGCAGACGTAGTCAAAGTGGGCGGTCTCGCCGCGGATTACGGCGCCGAGCGCGACCACCGCCTGGAAGCGGCCTGACTCGGCGGCGTACTTGGCGACCAGCGGCAGCTCAAAGGCGCCGGGAACATCGAAGACATCAATCTCAGTGATCCCGGATTCGGTCAACGCGTCGCGTGCGCCCTCTTCAAGCGCATCGGCGAACTCCTCGTAGAAGCGCGCCACACAGAGCGCCACGCGGTCTTCACTTACCATCCGCCGTCTCCTCGTGGTCGTGGACCTGCTCCTCGTGCAACATCTGCTCGTCGAGTGCCATGCCCTGGTGGTGCAGGGTGTGGCCCATTCGGTCACGCTTGGCGCTGAGGTAGGCCTCGTTGTGCGGGTTCGGGGTGTGCTCGATCGGCACCTGGTCGGCGATCGTCAGCCCATAGCCGGCGAGGCCGGAGATCTTCTTGGGGTTGTTGGTCAGCAGGCGGATGCTGCTGAGTTCCAGGTCGACCAGGATCTGCGCGCCGATGCCNNTAGTCGCGCAGGTCGGCCGGCAGCCCGAGCTTGAGGTTCGCGTCGACCGTGTCGAAGCCCTCTTCCTGAAGCTTGTAGGCACGCAGCTTGTTCAGCAGGCCGATCCCGCGCCCCTCTTGGGAGAGGTAGAGCAGCACGCCGGTGCCCTCCTGTTCGATCATCGCGAGCGCCGACTCGAGCTGCTCGCCGCAATCGCAGCGCAGCGAGTGGAAGACGTCGCCGGTGAGGCACTCGGAGTGGACCCGCACGAGCACGTCATGCTTGCCGGCGACGTCACCCTTGACGAGCGCGACGTGATGCTTGCCGTCGAGGATCGCACGGTATCCGACCGCCGTGAAGTCGCCGAAGGCGGTCGGCAGCTTGGTGTCGACGACCCGCTCAACGAGCTTCTCGGTGCGGCGCCGGTAAGCGATCAGATCGGAGATCGTGATCATCTTCAGCCCGTGCTTCCAGCAGTAGGCCTCGAGATCATCGCCGTGAGCCATGGTGCCGTCTTCGTTCTGGATCTCGCAGATCACGCCGGCCGGGTACAATCCCGCGAGCCGCGCCAGATCCACCGACGCTTCGGTCTGTCCCGCGCGCACCAGGACGCCGCCGTCGCGCGCGCGCAGCGGAAACGTGTGACCCGGACGCAATAGATCCGACGGCCGCGTCTCGGG
>PLES01000002.1:2964-3128 GCA_003137075.1 Solirubrobacterales bacterium | reverse complement strand
GCTGATCATGTTCTGAGCCCTCCAGTGGGTCAGTGGTTGTTTATGACGCGCGCTGAACCGCGCGACCGTAGGAGGGGTCAACTTGGACCCGCGTTCAGTGCGCCGCTCGCCGACGGGCTGGTTGCGCTAGTGAGCGCGAAGCGCGTTCCCGAAGGGCTAAGCGC
>PLES01000002.1:0-2916 GCA_003137075.1 Solirubrobacterales bacterium | reverse complement strand
ACCCAAGACCAAGATCAGTGCTGACCGAGATCTGCTGGAGTCCGGTGATACCGGGTGTTACGGTTTCCGGTAGTGGCCACCCGCCGGTCGCACCTTTGAGAAATGGGCCGGCGGGGG
Organism: Solirubrobacterales bacterium; assembly: GCA_003137075.1. Taxonomy (GTDB): domain Bacteria; phylum Actinomycetota; class Thermoleophilia; order Solirubrobacterales; family Solirubrobacteraceae; genus Palsa-465. The sequence continues at coordinate 2,799 of PLES01000002.1, read as the reverse complement.
CTCTGGGCGGATGCCCTAACAGGCTCTGCTCCGCTAGTGGAGCCGCGCGTTTACCTTTCTTTAGGTTCAGTTTCTCTCCCAAACGCCCGGCGAAGTCGTCCTATGGCTGATGACTGGTATTGACCCCAGCTTTGGGAAAGCTCACGCCGACCCTCCGCGATACGGAGCGGCGATCGCTTGCGGGACGATCTCNNAATCAAGATGCGCGATGGGCGTGCAGCCGCTCGCGTTCGATCCGCGACGACCGCACCCTTCGCGTTCGGTGAGGACGTGCACCAACCACGCGGACGCACCGGAAGCTCGTGTCCAACGCGTTGGCTTCAGGAGCCTCGCAGCATGAGCCTCACGGCGCTCGACGTGATGACCTCAGCGGAGGTGGGCGAGCTCCTCAAGGAGCCGGTCAAGACCGTGGAGGCGTGGGCCCGGGCCGGCCTGATTCCGGGCCACAAGATCGGCAAGCGTTGGAAGTTCATACGCGCAGAGGTCGAGAGCACGTTGCTCTCCGCGGCAGGCGGCCGATCGCGAGCCGCAGCCTGATTTAGGGCATACGGCACGATCGTGCCTGCTGGGGCCCCGAAACAATGAGGCCGTGGGGCTTGCGAGGGTCGTTGGTATCGGGAGCGTGTTCGCAATGAGCTGCTGCGTAGTACATCATTTTTGATGGCTTTTGCAGTCAGCTTCTGCTCTGCCTACTGCGATTACACTCATTAATGATGTAAAATGCAGCGCTATGGTGCGCACGACCGCTATGACGCGACTGACCGACGTCGCCGAGGACCAATGGGGACTGGTTACGCGTCAGCAGGCGCAAGCTGCCGGGATCCCACGCGCCACGCTCGAACGGCTCGTGGCCGGGACATCACTCGAACGGGTAGACACCGGGGTCTATCGACTCGCCGGTGCCCCTGTGCCTGATCACGTCGGGCTGAGGGCAGCATGGCTGCGTCTGGCACCAGATCTTCAGCGATGGCAGCGAACCATCGAGCAGGGCGTCGTTTCGCACCGCTCGGCCGCCTCTATGTACGGCATCGGAGACCTGCCGGCTGACCGGCACGAGTTCACCGTCCCCGCGCGGCGACAATCGCGCAAACCCGACGTCCGCTTCCACATCCGGCCGCACGGACCCGGTAAGTGGATCGAGCTGCGCGGCGTACCTGTCACGCGTCCCTCACGTATCGGCCCTGACCTCCTGCTCGACAACGAGGACCCAGAGGCTGTCGCGCAGATCGTCGCCAAGTCAATCGACGAGGTGTACGACTATCCGGGCACGTTCGCAGAATCGCTCGCTCCCTGCGCGGCACGCTTCGGGCTACAGCGTGGCGATGGACTAGCGCTGCTGACGTGGCTGCTTGAGCTCGTCAACCACCCAGACACTGACCGGTGGGTGNNTCACCTCGAGGCTTCAGGATCTGGCTCGGACGAGTCGATGGACGCTGCCTCAGCTTCAACGTCAGTTCGCGTACGACCGTCTTCTCGAGCGCCTCTACCTCACGGACCAGGACTGGATCGTCAAGGGCGCGACCGCGCTGCTCGCACGCGACATCGGTGTCCGCGGCAGCCTTGACATCGACGTCTACCGGAACATCGCGCGCGAGGAAGCGGAGATAGACCTCCGGAACGCCGCCGGCACGGACATCGGGGACTGGTTTCGATTCGAGCTCGGCGAGACACAGATCATCGAGTCCGGGACGAAGGGCGCACGCATCCCAGTTGTCGCATACGTCGGAGCCACCGAATGGGCAAGATTCCACGTGGACCTCGTCGGCTCCGACGTAGAGATGACTGGCATTCCCGACGACGTACCGGCCCTCGCGCGTGTTGCGATCCCGGATGTCGAGCAACGTGGCTACCGCGCGTATCCGCTCGTCGACCATGTGGCCGACAAGATCGCGGCAATCCTGCAGCGCTACGGCCGACAGCAGACGCCGTCAACCCGTTACCGGGACCTGGTCGACCTCGTCGCCATTATCACCTCAGCCTCAATCCCAGCCGAGGACCAAATGACTGCTCTGAGCTCCGAACTGGAACGCCGGGCGATCCAGGCGCCTGCTCAATTCGAGGTTCCGGATCGGACGCTGTGGGCGCGTGGCTATGCCGCCGCCGCGACCAATTCACTGCTGCCGATCGCGGGCACCCTCGATGAGGCCTTGGCGATCGTAAGACCGTTCATCGAGCCGTTGTTGAACCGCTCCGCGAGCGGTAGATGGAACCCGTCAACGGGTGTCTGGGAGCAGTGAACTGCCGGCGACACAGCGGCGCGAATTTCGAGTACACGAGCGGAGTACACGCCGCCATCGCCCACCAGATCATTCCGCGAGACCTCGGCTAAAGCCGATAAATCCTCGGCTTTGTGACAAGCCGGCCCGGGCTCCGAAGCCGCGACGCTCGGGCTATTCGCCCGGGGGGCACACTGGAGTCCTGGCGCCAGAATGATGGCCGCCGTGGGCCGCCGGGGTCATCGTGTTTATCGTCGCTCCGGGTTGCGCTTTTTGGCTGCAGGTCTTCACGCCGCATGAGCGGATCGGCGATTNNGCGCTACTCAGCCCGAAGCGGTGCGAGATGACCGTGCTTGGTCCAGGGTGAGAGCCGGCGCTAGCCGGTCTCCAGTAAACGCCGGCTGCTCAGCCCGTCACAGAGCGCGCGTCCGGAGTGAGCCGGCTGCGCGCTGAAAGGAAGGTGCGGTCGGTGTGAACCCCGCCGAAGCCGGGTCACTCTATGGTCCGGTCCGTGGAATACTCCCGCGCAGTGGCGGCCCGCGAGCGAACACCGTTGAGGCTTAGTGAGCAACCTGTCTAGCGA
>PLES01000055.1 GCA_003137075.1 Solirubrobacterales bacterium | reverse complement strand
TCGGCGCGACGCCATCGCGAGCGGACGATCGACGTATGGTGTCCCGTTGGGGGTTCCGCTTACGGACAACTCGAGGTGGCGCCACATCTGAGCCGAGGGCACCTGAGCCGCAAACAGCTCGACCGCGCAGCTCAGCGGAGTCTGGGGCACGCCACCGAGCACCAGCGAGATCGGTGGCACATACTCGCTGAGTGAATCGCCGCCAGCGTAGGATCGCATATACGAGCGCACGTCCCGGACTGCAGTTACCGTCAAAGAACGGGATGGACTGTCTCGAACTGCGCATACGCGCTCGCGGCCTGCGCAAGCGCCGTCAGATCGTCATGCGCCATGGTCTCCCCTAGCTAGGTCTGTAGGCACCGGTTCGACCTCATCGTGCGGCGGCGGGACGAAACTCGCGCCCTGCAGTAGTCGGTGCACCGTCTGTGCGTAACAGCTGGGCCAGCGCTTGCCCCGCTTGATCGTCAATTGTTGTTGGGGGATTACTTCACGAACTCGGTGATCGAGACCGAGCGCCTAGGTGCCGTGACAACGAGGCCCTCGCCCCAGCCAGTGAAGGTAGACCGTGAGCTGACGCCGTTGGTGCTGGGCTGGGTGGCGGTAACTGGTAAAGGGGCGCCCGAGCGGGAAACATACAGGGTGATCGACCCCCCTCCCGCGTCGGCCGGCGCGGTGCCGTGAATGCCGATCACGGGGGTCCCGTCGACTTTCGTAGGCGCCGTCTCGGTGAGGTGGCCGCCGGGCGTTACCTCTTGTAGCGCAGATGGAAGCGNNAGCGTAACGTCGCCCGCGATCTCGGGGTACAGTGAATCGGAAGTCGGCACACTGACCCACCTGGCTCCGACCTTTACGGCGGCGGTTGGCGACAGATCGTAGAGAGATCTCAAAGCGGCCTGATTGCCATCGAAGTAGGCCAGGCCGTTGACGACCAACACTTCTGACGTGGCTCCGTTCGAACTCGCGACGATCTGGCGACCCGAAGCTTGCCCAACGTCGTCCCTATCAGTCACAACGGCCGCGTTAGACCTGATCCGTGCGGTCTCGTGAACCGAGCCTTTGGCGGCTGCGTCTCGCATTGCCGTACCTAGGAGCTTCACGGCGGAGGACGGGGCGGTAGCCTGAGCGGTCGCTGAGCCAGCGAAGGCAACGGTCGTGGCAAGACTGCACAGCAGCGCCACCGTAGAGAGCGAGATGAGCTGTCGGCGTCGTTCCACGCACGCATTATGTCTGCACATCAGTCGGTGTGCTTGTTCCGCACGATGGGAGTGCTCAAGGGCAGGAGCCTCACGGCGCTCGCATCGCGAATGCTCAGGGCGGGTTGAGCGCGACGTGCCAGCAGCACCAGTCCGCGTGCAACAACTGTGCGTGCTGCGGTGCCCACCAAAGCGACCCTACAGCTCCTCCGATTGCCGACCATCGACACGCAACGGGCGCAAGCGCACAAACTCCAGCAACAGCCACTGGTTCGCCATGGCGTGACCTGGGCACAGGTTCTCCCACACGTCAGCGAGCGCACCAGACGGCCTGTCGCCACATCAACCCGCGATCCTCGCGGGTTGTGACCGGCACTAACGCGAGCAGTGAGCCGGCCCTCCGTCGCTCATGGCACGCACAAGCTCCGCGTCACCCACGCGCGAGCGAAGTAAGGAGAATGGGGGGCCCGGGTTGCTACCACTGGGGCGTCGCCAAGAAGGAATCATGGGCCCTGTGCCTGTTCTGTGTCCGTGACTCGTAGCCAAGCATTGGAGGCCTTTACCACCAGCCGTGCCGACAGCGTCTTTCTGGTCTTGAATCGTTCGATGACGCGCCTATGAGCAGCAGCGGCTTCCTTGTCACGATGGAGTTCGGCGAGGAGTATCGCGACTCTCCTGACGGCATCATCGAGAAGCGCGTCAACGGAGGAGTCCGGCTCTGCTTGTTCGAGCCAAGCGATTGCTCTCTGGTACGTCTCGATAGCCTCGTCGGTGTAGCCAAGCTCATCAGCGCTCCTTGCGCGCCACGCCAAAGCTTTGCTAAACGCGACATGGTCCGCTGAGCCAAGCGGATCAAGCATCGCTAATGCGATACCCGAGGCCTCGTAGAGCCGCTTCGGATCTTTCGCTCTCGACAGCAGCACGAGCCACAGGCCGAGCCCTCCGGCTGGACTAATAGGCAACTTCTCCAACGTGGGGAAGCCACCAAACTGCTCGACCATCCGGTCCAAGATCGAGAGCGCTTCCTTATCGCGACCATCAGCCATTGCCGTACGTGCCTGGAAGATTCTGGCCCCGGCCGCGAAGTCACGATGACCCAGCTCCAAGAATCCGCTCGCGGCCTCCGCGAAAAGGCGCTCAGCTTCGCGCGACTCACCCAACCGATCGCGGATCCGACCGAGTTCGAACTGCGTCGCCGCACGCCTACCCGCAATGTCTACGTTCCCAGCGCTCGGTATCTCCCTAAGCGCACGCTCAGCCTCCGCCGCCTCGCGGAGAAGGTCTGCACGATCAGACGGAAATGGCACGGATGCTCTCTCCTAAACGATAGAGCCAGCATAGTGCAACACTCTGGCGCTGATCATCAATCGCCCCAGCCCCACAATGCTCGGCATGCCCAGCGGCGAGAACTCTACAGGTCGCGTTGGAACACCGAACCTTGGTGTCCACAATCCTGGAAATCGGGCGTCGACGCACCGCGTCACTCACACCCCCCATCTTCACAGTCGGTCCACAGCGTCGCGGCCGGGACTGTCAGGAGTTTTGTGTA
>PLES01000057.1 GCA_003137075.1 Solirubrobacterales bacterium | reverse complement strand
CTGCCTGAGCAGGTACCTGACCAGATCCCAGTCGTTCGGGACACCGCTGCCCTGTGGCCAGAGCCCACCGGCGACGAGTACCGCCGCCACAGCACCTGAGCAGTCATAACCGATGCGTCGCCCGTTGAAGCCGGGGCCTTTGGCGCCCTTGCTCGCGACGCCGGCTTCGCCGTGGCCGCCGCCCTGCCAGATCGGCCCGACGGCATGGATCNNGTAGGGCAGGTTCTGAGACTCGATCCGGTTGGCCGCCGTGGTCAGGGCGTTGAGCACACCAACCGGCCTGCCCGGGGTCTGGATCGTGAGCTGGTCGGCGTCGAGCGCCGTGACCGAGCCGGAAACCTCACCTGACTGGGCGGCGTCAGCGCTCGCCGTGCAGAGGGTGGCGACAACGCCGGCAACACACAGAGCGGTGACTGCGAGCGTGCACAGAGCACGGGAGCGGTTGAAGATGGCGCGACGCACTAAGAATCCTTTCGGCAGCTGCTGGGCCGACCCTAGTGCTGCAACTCCCTATGCGGCTGGAAGTTGCGTTTCTGCACCCGTGCTCAGTGAGAGCTGGACGGCGCCCAGAGATTGAGTTCGCCGTCGTGGGCGAACTTGTCGATCTCTGCCAACTCTTCGGCACTGAAGTCGAGATTCTTGAGCGCGCCGAGGTTGTTCTCAAGCTGCTTCAGGCTCGAAACACCGATCAGCGCGGAGGTCACACGCGGGTCTCGCAAGGTCCAGGCGATCGCCATCTGCGCGAGGCTCTGACCGCGCCGCTCGGCGATCTCTTTGAGTCCGCGGACCTTCGCGAGGTTGTTGTCGGTGAGCATGCCGTCCGAGAAGCTGACGCCGTAACGAACTCGGGAATCCTCTGGAATCCCGTTGAGGTATTTGTCGGTGAGCAATCCCTGGGCCAGTGGCGAAAAGGCGATGCAGCCGATGCCTTCATCTCCGAGCGTGTCGAGCAGCTCCGGCTCAATCCAGCGATTCAGCATCGAGTAGGACGGCTGGTGAATCAACACGGGGGTACCGAGAGCGCGCAGGATCGCGGCTGCCTGCTTCGTGCGCTCGGCGCTATAGGAGCTGATCCCCGCGTACAGCGCCTTGCCCTGACGCACCACCTGGTCCAGAGCGCCCATCGTCTCTTCCAGCGGCGTGTCCGGGTCGAAGCGGTGTGAGTAGAAGATGTCGACGTACTCCAGTCCCATGCGCTTGAGGCTCTGATCGAGGCTTGAGATCACGTACTTGCGCGAGCCCCACTCCCCGTAGGGACCGGGCCACATGTCGTAACCGGCCTTGGTCGAGATCACCAGCTCGTCCCGCAGGGAGCCGAAGTCCTCCCGCAACAGCTGACCGAAATTGCTCTCGGCACTGCCGGCCGGCGGACCGTAGTTGTTGGCCAGGTCGAAGTGAGTTATGCCTGCGTCGAAGGCATGTCGCAGGATCGCGCGGCTCTGGTCCAGCGGATGTGAGAACCCGAAGTTCTGCCAAAGACCAAGGGAGATGGCCGGCAACAGCAGACCGCTGCGACCGGTGCGCCTGTACGGCATCGTGTCGTAGCGGTCAGGGTCGGGGCTGTATCGCTCAAGCGGTGACATTCGGCGTCCTACTCAGTCAGGTCAGGAGCCGCTTACGACTCGGTCTCGGCTTCGGGCTCGGGCTCGGGCTCCGGCTCGGTTGCCTCGACCTGGACCTCTTCGGCGGCGGCTGCGGCCTTGGCGGCCTTCTTGCCGTTGGCCTTGGCGGGTGCGGCATCCGGCTCCGTCACCTCGGCGAGCTCGGCCTCGATCACAACCTCCGCAACCGGCTCGCTGGCGACACCGTTGCTGGTGGCTGCGGCTGGGGCAAGGTCCTTTGATGCCCGCGCCTCCGTCAGGAAGTGCGCACCCGCAGCGCCAGCAGCACCAAGCCCTAGCGCGAAGATCGACCACTTGGCGCCCTCTTTCTGCTTACCGCGCAGCGCGTCGAGGCTCAGTGCTCCGGGGCCGGATTCTGCCAGTGAGGCGGCGGCGGCGATCAGCACGGCGTTGTACTCGTAGCCGCCCTGCTGCGCCCACGGACCATTCTTGAGATGCACGCGGTTGATCGCGGTGAGCATCACCGAGATGATCGCTGCCGAAGCGAGCGGCGTTTGGTAACCGGCCGCAAGCGCAGCTCCCCCGGCCGCCTCTGCAACACCCGCGGCGCCCGCCTGCAACTTCCCGGGCTTCAGGCCCATGCCGTCGAATCCCTCCGCCGTCGCGGCCAGGCCATGACCCCCGAACCAACCGAACAACTTCTGGGTCCCATGACCGACGAAGAAGCCGCCAACAGTGATCCGCAGTAACAGACGTCCGACCTTCATTTCCCGACCTCCGCTTTTGAAAATTTGCGCCTCTGAGCCTGACCTACTCTGAAACGGTAACCGTTTCGGCGATTGCCGTTGGAGCAGAGCGCTTCGCGACTTCAGAGCGAACCAGCGGAGCGACCTTGGTGCCGTAGAGCTCGATCGACCTGAGCACTTCCTGATGCTCGACCGCGCCGACGCTGAACTGCGCCACGTAGCGTTGGTTGTTGAAGAGTTCGTGCTCCATCAGGATCTTCTCGGCGACCTCTTGCGGCGAGCCGACCGCGACCGCGCCGTCCGGCGCGGTGAGTGCCTCGTATTGCGGCTTGCCGGCCGGCGGCCAACCGCGTTCGCGTCCGATCACATTCATCATCTGCAGGTACGACGCGGCGAAGGCACGGTCGGCGTCATTGTGGGTCTCGCCGACAAAGGCGTGCGTGTTGATCGCGACCCGGCGGCCGCTCGGGTCGTGCCCTGCCGCATCCCAGGCCTCGTCGTAGAGATCAACCAGTGGCTTGAAGCGCGCCGGCTGGCCGCCGATGATCGCGAGCGTCAGCGGTAGGCCGAGGGTCGCGGCACGAACCACTGACATCGGCGTGCCACCGACGGCGACCCAGATCGGGAGCTCCTCCTGCACAGGCCGCGGATAGATCTCTGCGTTGCGCAGCGCGGGGCGATGCTTGCCGGACCAGTTGACCGGGTTGCCGGCGCGGATCGCCAGCAGCAGCTCGAGCTTCTCCGCATAGAGCTCGTCGTAGTCGTCGAGGTCGTACCCGAACAGCGGGTAGGACTCGATGAACGAGCCACGTCCGGCCATGATCTCGGCCCGTCCGCCGGAGATCAGATCGAGCTCGGCGAACTCCTGGAAGACGCGAACCGGGTCATCCGAGCTGAGTACGGTCACTGCGGATGAAAGGCGGATCTTTTTGGTTCGGGCGGCGATCGCGGCGAGCGCGACCGCTGGGGCCGAGACGACGAAGTCGGCTCGGTGGTGCTCGCCGATGGCGAAGAGGTCAAGACCGACCTGATCCGCCAGCTCCGCCTCCTCAAGCAGGTTGCGCATGCGTTGCTCCGGGCTGATGCCGCCGGAGAGGTCCGCGAATGTGGCGACTCCAAGTTCAAAGTTCATGCTGACTAGCGTAGCAGATAGTTGCGTGCGCAACCATCTTGGGTTCGGGTGATGGGTTTGGGTGGTTCGTGGGACCTCACCAGCTGCTGGCCCTGCCCCCGAAGCTATGGACGTCAACCATCAGATCTGAGGGCAAACGTCCATAGCTTCCGCTCCGCATGTCGGCTGTTTCGCGTAACCCGGCTCGGCCGCTGCGCCGCACGGGGGATCCGGGGTCTAGTGATGTGAGTTATGTGCCATATCTGGCACATAACTCACATCGCTTCGCCGCGGGCTAGCGCTTTGAGCCGTAGAGGCGGTTGTCGAGCCAGGCGATCGAGCGCTCCAACTGCTCGATAGTGGCCTTGTCGACCGAGTCGATCCCGAGCGTGCGGTTGACCTGCGCGTTGACCTCTTTGTGGCTTGAGCGCAGGTCACGGGCCAGATCGGCAACCAGGCGGTGGCGCTTGGCACGCAGCTGGGCGCGACGCTCGAAGGCCGGCAGCTCGGAGTCGGCGGGCGCTGCGGCCGGCTCGGGCAGCAAAACCGGCGGCGGTGGGATCGGCGCGGGTCTGCGGGTGACGGTCGGGACCGAGTCGTCAAAAGCAGGCCCAAAGAGGGACATCTGCGGGGCGACGTCGGCGGAGAGCGGCTCGAAGTCGAGCACTTCCCCCTTTTCACTCTTGACACGCTCGACCTCGTCGAGCTCACCGAGATCCTCGTCGGAGCCCTGCCGCACGATGTACCGGAGCTCGGTCTCGACGTTGGCGGCGTGGTCGCGCAGGATCGTGTCGGCGGGGATGTAGAGCCAGCTCGGCTCCGGTTCGCGCCCGGCGATGGTCCGCACGAACCGCCCCACGATCTGACGGAAGATCAGCGGCGTCTTGGCGGCGGTGGCATACACACCGACCCGCAGGCGCGGAATGTCGACGCCCTCCGAGACCATGTTCACCGCGACCAGCCAGGGCTCGCCTGAGTTCGTGAACGCGGCGAGCTTCTGCGCCGCCTTCGCGTCCTGATGGAGAACCACTACCGGCGGATGCCCTGCTACGGCTCGCAGCTGCGCAGCGACCTTGCGGGCATGCTCCGAGTCGGCGGCGATCACCAGCCCGCCCGCGTCAGGGTGTCCGCCGCCGCGCAGCGACTGCAGACGCGCGTGCGCCTCACCGAGGATCCGCGGCAGGCCATCTGGAAGTTCGGTTGAGATCGCGGTGCGGTAGCGCCGGCTGGCTTCGCGGGAGCTCAGCACATCATCAAAGCTCGACTCGATCACGTCATCACCGCTGCGCCACGAGAGCGTGCCGTCGTAGGTCACAAAGACGACCGGACGGCAGACGCGGTCGCGCACCGCATCCGCGTACGTGTAAGACACATGTGGCTCGGCCAGCCCGTTTGCGTCGTACGCGACACCCGGGATCGGTGTCGCATCCGAGCGAAACGGCGTGCCCGAGAGCAACAACCAACGCGATGCCTGCGCGAACACGGCCGCGAAAGACTCTCCCCAGGCCAGATCCTCACCGAGGTGATGGGCCTCGTCGGCGATCACCAGCGTGCGCTCGCGGGTGCCTGCGGCCCACTGGCGCGGCGAGCTCGCTATGCGTGCGTATGTGACCACGACCCCGTGAAAGCCGCTCGGCGGTCTTGGCGAGTCCGCGTCCGGCAGCAGTTCCAGCCCGAGCTGGTGCGCGGCCCGCGCCCACTGACGCGTGAGCGGCGCCGTCGGACAGGCGATCACGAGACCGTCAACCGCCCGGCGTTGGAGTTCGCGGCGCGCGAACTCCAACGCTGGGCGGGTCTTGCCCGCTCCCGGCGCAGCCGAAATCAGGAACGAACCGTCAGACCATGAGTCCATCTGAGCAAGCGCGCGCTGCTGCCACTCACGCAAGCCACTGGCGCTTCCGGCGCCTGCCTTCTGTTCGGTCGTCACTGACACGGGCGTTGCATGTTGCCGTCCCGCCCGGACGCCGCGGCGGGTCGGACCAGCGAGCTGCCGGCGACCAACGTCAATAGCTAGGGTTTGCGGAATGGATCCCTTCGTGAGCGTTGATTGGCTCAAGCAGCATCGTGCCGAAGTGGTGCTCGTCGACATCCGCTGGTACCTGGACGGGCGCCCCGGCCGGCCGGCCTATGAGGCGGGGCACATCCCCGGCGCGGTCTTCGTAGATCTCGATCAGGTGCTGAGCGCGCCGCACGACAATGACGCGTTGGGTCGCCATCCGCTGCCCAGCCCGGAGCGCTTCGCTTCCGGCCTCGGAGCACTCGGGATCGGTGATCACGACACTGTGGTCGCGTACGACGACGCCGGCGGCGTGATCGCCGCAAGGCTCGTCTGGATGTTGCGGGCGACCGGCCACGAAGCCGCGTTGCTCGACGGCGGCCTCGGCGCCTGGCCCAGCGAAGACCTGCACATTGACTCCCCGCGCCCGCGACCGCAGACGGCCTTTACCGCCACGCCCTGGCCGCAGGAGCGCCTCGCCACGATCGACGAGGTGGCAGGAACCAATGCGGTACTGATCGACGCACGCGATCGAGGACGCTTCGCCGGCGGCCCCGATCCCGTTGACCCCCGCTCCGGCCACATACCGGGAGCCAAGAACGTGCCGACCCGCGAGCACCTCGACTCGGGTGGCAGGATCGCCAGCCCGGAGGCTCTGCTAGAGACCTTTGCCGCCGCCGGGATCGTGCCCGGGACACAGGTGATTTCGTACTGTGGCTCCGGCGTCACGGCCTGCCACAACCTGCTGGCGCTGGAGCGGGCTGGACTCGGGCCCGCGCGGCTCTTTCCAGGCTCTTGGTCACAGTGGAGCCGGGACCCGGAGCGGCCAGTCGAGACAAGCTGATCGGGGCCGTCGAGCCGCCTGATCAGGCACGCTAACGTGAGTGTCATGGATACCGCGCGAAGTGACACCCAGGATGTCTCTCAGCTGACCGACAAGGACTGGCGCGACCGGCTTGATCCGGACGCGTATGAGGTGCTGCGCCACGCCGCGACTGAGCGAGCGTTCACCGGCAAGTTCCTCGACCTCAAGGATGACGGGGTCTACCACTGCGCAGGCTGTGGAGCGCCGCTGTTTAGCTCTGACACGAAGTTTGATTCCCACTGTGGATGGCCGAGCTTCTACGAGAAGCTCGACTCGGAAAACGTGATCAGCCGCACCGATACGAGCCACGGCATGGTCCGGACCGAAGTTCTCTGCAAGAACTGCGGCGGCCATCTCGGACACGTGTTCGAGGACGGTCCCAAGCCGACCGGCCTGCGTTACTGCATCAACTCAGCCGCACTCGGGTTCAAGCCGGGCAACGACTAACCGCCGCGCAGCCATGCGGCAGGCACGGGGTAGATCGTGACTCCGCCTGCCGTTGTGGTTGCCCGCAGGCCCGCGGCGCGTAGGGTCGGTCCCCAGCGCGGGACCTCGCTCGCCTGAACCACGACGTCGGACACCCCGCGGCGCATGACAAACGCACGCAGCAGACGGGAGTCACCGGCGCGCGGAGACGCGTCATTCCAAAGGTCGGCAGTGAGCCGGTCCTGCCAGCCTGCCGGCGGGTTGGCGAGGAAGTAACCGCTGGCGGAGTTGTAATACATGTGGTCTTCCGCCTGCCACATCGGCGCCTCGCTGAACCAGGCCCAACTGATCGGCATGATCGTCTCGCCGCGACGCAGGTAGCGCTTGTACATGCCCGTCTTGAAGAAGACCGGGTTTGTCCACATGTCGCCGTTGTGCTGGGCCGGAGAGATCAGGTTCGGCAGCACGAACGCCACCGCGGCCACGCCGCAACACCAACGCGCCACCCGTTGCCTGCTCGGTGCCGCGAGCCACGTGGCAAGCACCACGGCGCAAAGGAGCTCGACGTAGAGCGCCACGCGCCCCTCCATGAGCTCGTTGAACCCAGGCAGGTACGCGAGCAACAGGTACGGCATCGGAATCGTTTCGACGCCAAGCACGTAGAGATTCGCGCCGAGCACCCAGACGACGCTGATCACCAGCAGCGCGGTCAGAAGGCGCGTTGCTCGCTGATCCCAGTGGGTCTTCGCGAAGCGAATAACCAACAGCACAAGCGGCAGGCCGAGGTAGGCGTTGGTCTCGTCTGCCATACCCGCGAACTTCGCCGTAATGCCGCCGAAGAGGCTACCTCCGATCCACGTGTAGGGCATCGGCGTCAGGAACGAGAGCAGGTCCGTCGGGAACAGGAAACCACGGTCGCGTCCGTACTCGGGTGCCTCCAGCGCGGCGTACACGTACCACGAGGACAGCACCAGCATGATCAGGTACGCGCCGGCGATCACGGCCAACGCCGAGCGCAAATTGGGGCGGGCCTGCGGCGGGCCCAGCCACCACCAAAGCCCAAGCGCCAGAGCCCCGAGAACCGTCATTGAAAAGAGCAGCTCGGTGCCGGTGAACATCTGCACCAGCAGCAGCACGGTCAGTTCAACCCGCAGGCGACGCTTGGACGAAGCTCCGTTGAGGAACCGGATCACGGCGAGGGCGGCGAGCGGAGGAACGACCGTGACCGCCATCTGGACGTGGCCGCTGTTCTGGGCTGTCTCGTACGTACCGAAGCCGTAGAGCGTGCCGGCAAGGATCGACGCCCAAGGCGCCTTGCTCAGATACCGGCAGAGCCGGTACGCGCACCAAGCCCCGGCAACCGGGGCGACGATGGTGATCAGGTTGTAGGTGACAATCGGGCCCCACAGCCAAGTCACGGGCGCCATCAGGATGGCGAGGAACGGGACGCCGGTTGCGCCTGCGAGATCGATGCCGCTCGGCGTCCACATCGCTTTGGTGTGAAGCAGGTTGAGTCCGTGAAGCAGCGCGTGCGGGAACCAGGCCAGCGCCCAGGTGATCGATGCCGCGTCGCCAGGCAGGCTGCAGGTGCAGGCTGAGCTCATGTGCTCAACCGCCACCCGGTACCAGAGCAGCGCTATCGCCAGGTAGATGAAGAGTGCGAGCAGACCGTCATAAGCCGCCAGGCGGCGACGGACTCCGGTCCAGCTAGCCGTCATCGTCGAGGGTCTGCTCAAAGCGGTGCTCACGCAGCTTTGCGTACGCAAGGCCGAGAACAAGCGCGACCACGAGCCCACCCGCGGCAACAACGCCGACACGCTCCATCACGTGGGCGACCGCGTTACCGCCGTAGTAACCGGCAAGCCCGTACGTGATAGCCCAGGTGATGCCGCCCATCGCATTCCAGGCGAAGAACGTCGGCAGCGGCATCCCGTTGATGCCGGCAAGCCAGGCGGTAACGAAACGGATCAAAGCGATCCAGCGCCCGATGAAGACGGTCTTGGCTCCGTGCTTCTCAAAGTACCGGTCGCCTATCGCGATCACCTTCGCACGGCGTTCATGGAAGGGCCCGCGCGCTTCCAGCACATCACGGCCAAAGTGGCGGCCGAGTAGGTAGCCGATGTTGTCGCCGATGATCGCCGAGGCCGACGCGATAGCGATCACGATCACGATGTTCAGCTTTCCCTGGCTGGCGAGCACAGCCGCCAGTACCAGTGCCGTCTCCCCGGGCGACGGCACACCCAGGGACTCGAGCCCGATCAGCATTGGCAGTACATAGCCCAGCCCGCTCGACGCACTGATGATCGCGGCGGTGGCGAGCATCAGGCTTGGCGTTGATCCATACGCGAAATGCTAGACGCCGGAGGCGCTGGCGATCTGGTCAGGAGACGGTGCCTGCGTCGGCGTGAGCGTCAACGTGAAGGTCGCGCCGGGAGCCCCTGGATCGGCGAGCACCAGCGAGCCCCCCATTCGCTGCGCCAACTCCCTGCCGATCGCGAGACCGAGTCCGAACCCCGCCTCACCACCGGTCTCCCGGCCCCGCTTGAAACGATCAAAGATCAAGGCACGCTCCTCCGGTGCCACACCAGGCCCGCTATCTATAACGCTCACCGTCGGAACAGGGGAGGCGTCAACCGCGACCTTGACCTCGCTGCCGCGTGGAGCAATCCGTAGCGCGTTGTCCACAAGGATGCGCAAGATGCGGGCGGCGCTGCCCGGGTCTGCGAGCGCCCAGACCGGCAGTGAGCCGTCGTGCAAGAGCAGCTTCACCCCGCGGCCTCGTGCCGCGAGATCGAACTCAGCGAGCACAGCTCGGCCGAGTTCACCAAGCTCCACCGGCTCCGATCGCAGCCCCACCTCGGCATCGAGCCGGCTGAGGTCGAGCAGATCGGCCGCCAAACGTCCGAGGCGACGCGATTGCACGCGGGCGCGATCCAATAAGGAAGCGGCGTCATCAAGGTCGAGATGATCGGCCTGGAGATCATCAGCCAACAGCTCCAACATGCCCTCGAGCGAGGCCAACGGCGTGCGCAACTCATGCGACGCGGTTGCGACAAACGCGCGGCGTGCCTCCTCCTGCTGCCGCAAACGGCGCTGCATGATGGAGAACGAGCGCGCCAGGTCTCCGACCTCATCACGTGCACGGTCGACCGGGAAGTTTGTGCGACCGCCACCATCGATGGCGATGTGAAGCGCGGCTTGACGCAGGCGCCTGAGACGACTCACCAACGTGCCAGCGAGCGGGATCGCGATCAGGATCGTCAGCAGGATGGCGACGAACGCCGCGATTTCAAAAGCGCGGCGTACCGCCTTTACCGCGAGCGGGATCTCGTCGATTGACTTGCTGACCGCGAGTACCGCGTCGTCCTTGAGCCAGATGGCCGCGGTGACAACCTCTTTGCCATCCGAACCCGTGCTGAAGCCGTAGTAGTCCTTGTTGTGCTCAAAGGCCTTGGCCACGTCAGGGGGCTGCCCACCACCGGTGGGCGGAGCGCCAGCCGCACCGGAAGTGGCACCCAGCACCTGAATCACCTGGCCCTGCCCCTGTGCGTCGATGTAGCCGATCAAGCTCACGCTCTGCGTCCCGAGCCGGCCAACGAGCGAGTTCACGACCGTATCGAGCGATCGGGCCTGAGCCAGCGCTTTTTTCGCCAACGGCAGGTCGAACTTCTGGTCCTCAAGGCTGGGGTTCACAAGGCCGTAATTGACGTCCTCGAGCCGCGTGAGGTCGTTGTACTTTATGGCCGCCGCAACGTCATCCTGAAGCGTCGTCTTAGACGCCTTGCGCAGCGCGTCCTCAAGCTGCGGCAGCAGGACCAGCGCCGCCACGACGAGCGTAACGAAGGTGGTGACAACCACCGCACCGACGATTCGGCCACGGAGCCCGAAGGCTCCCCAACGCAGCCGCAGAAGCACTTCGTTCCCCTAGGGAGTGCCGAGTCGGTAACCGGCGCCGCGTACCGTGAGGATGTACTTCGGCTTCTCCGGCTCGGGCTCGAGCTTCTCCCGCAGATGGCGGATGTGAACGTCGATCGCGCGCGGGTCGCGATAGGCGCTGTCACCCCAGATGGCGCGCAGCAGCTCCTGGCGGTTGAGCAGCCTGCCCGGATCTGTCATCAGGGCATCAAGCAGCTCGAACTCGCTAAACGTCAGGCGCACGGGCTCGCCCTCGATGCTGACCTCTCGGCGTGAGCGGTCAAGTGACACGGCACCGATCGTCAGCACATCGGAACCGAGACCCGCCGCGCGCGGGCCGGACCGACGCAGCACGGCGCGGATCCGGCTGCGCAGTTCGGCAAGGCCGAAGGGCTTTGTGACGTAGTCATCAGCGCCTGCTTCCAGGCCCAAAACCGCGTCAGCCTCGGAGTCGAGCGCCGTGAGCATGATGATCGGCACGACGTTGCGACGGCCACGCAAGGTTCGGCAGACCTCGTAACCGTCAGGTCCCGCGCCGAGGGCAACGTCAAGCAGGACGATGTCAAAGTGCTCGTTGGTGGCGCGCTCGATCGCCGCGCGGCCCTCACCGACCGCGCTGACACGGTGGCCCTCACGCGAGAACGAGCGCGTGAGCATCTCTCGCAGGTCGGATTCGTCGTCAACGACAAGGATGCTCAGTGAGACATCCGGGTCGCCGTTTGAGTTCAGGCCGCTGGAACGCTCTGTTTCCATGTGACGATCGTATCGAGTGGTTCACCGGTGTCTGTCGATTGACGTTTTGCCAGACAGCCTTCGGTCGCCACGGCCCAAAGCGTCACCACCCATGTGAGCGTGGCCATGACCACGTGCACCCACACCATCTGGCCGGGCAGCTTCAGCTCGTATTGCACGGCGCCGATCAACCCCTGGGCGGCGATCAGCACCCCCATCACGGTCAGCGGCTCGAGCGGATCGAGTTGTCCGACACGCTTGCGCTTGAGCATCCACACCAGGATCGTGAGAACCCCGAAGATCGCGGCGATCGTCGCGTGCTGGTTCACCGCCCACTCGAGCGTGTCGGCGCCCTTGAAGGTGAGGCGTTTGATGTGCTGGCCGACCAGCCCGCCTGAGTGCGGCCCGGCCGCCGTGGCCATGGTGCCGGCCGCGAGCGTGAGCGCACAGAGCACAGCCAGGAGGCGAACCGACCAGACAAGCAGACGGTCGGTGTTGCGCGGACGCGCGCCCGGCTCATGAGTCGCGTTCCACGCAAGCCAGACAGCAAAGATGATGATCACCATTGAAAGCAGAAAGTGCGACATCACAAAGCCCGGGGCGAGCTTCTCGCGAACCGTGAAACCACCGAGGACGGCCTGGCAGACCACGCCGAGCGGCAGTGACAGGCTCAGCCACGCGAGATCTTTGCGGAACGGCTTACGCGTGAACCCAAGCACCGCAACGGCGATCGTGATCAGGCCCACAAACCCCGAGAGAGCGCGGTTGCCGAACTCAATCAGCGGATGCAGCGCGACCGGCGGATAGATATGGCCGTAACAGCGCGGCCAGGTGGGACAGCCGAGCCCTGAGTCCGACAGCCTGACTGCCGCCCCCGTGAACACGATCAGCGTCAGCGCCGCCAGCGTTACGTAGCTGACGAGCCGGAACTGCCTCTCGTTGACCGTAAGACGCGCGCGCATCGGACCCTGATGATGGCGCACCGCCTGCAAAGGCGGGTGCAGGGCCTAGCCCTAGGCGTAGTTGAACGGCAGCGAGGGCGTGATTTGCTCAAGCGTCTGAGAGCCCAGGTCGCGAGCGGACACGACAAGCTGATCGCCCGTCAGCGGCCACTCGATGCCCACGGCAGGGTCATCAAACCTGAAGCCATCCTCGGTGTTCGGGTCGTAGTACGTAGTGACTTTGTAAGTCACGTCGGCAACCTCGCTGAGCACGCAGAAACCGTGAGCGAAGCCGTTGGGCACGAACAGCTGGCGGTGGGTTTCGTCGTTGAGCTCGAAACCCTCCCATTGACCGAAGGTCGGCGAGCCGACGCGAATGTCCACGATCGCGTCGAAAATCGCCCCCCGCACGCATCGCACCAGCTTCACCTGGCCCGGCTGGAAGTGCATGCCGCGCAAGACCCCCCGGCGAGACCGCGACTGGTTGTCCTGCACAAAGCCGGTGTCGAGCCCGGCTTCAGCGAGCTTGTCGAGCCTGAAGGTCTCCAGGAAGAAGCCGCGCTCATCCCCATGTACGAGCGGCTCGATCAGGTGCGGTGCATTAAGCGCGGTCTTGGAGATCTGCATGGTCCAGGAGGGTAATGCCTATCACTCAAGGTACGACTGGCCATCTCCCCGAGGCTGATCGAATAGATGTTCACGCGATCCTTCCCACCGGGCCGGCAGATCCTGATTCAAGGTCGTCAGGCGGAGAAGCGAGCGGTGCGTCTGTCGGCGACCGACTGTCGCGTGCTGCTGCTCGCCGCTCAAGCGTGCGCGATGCTGAATGATCGTTGTTCGACCGACGCCCTATGATCTAGGCCCGATGAACGAAGCCTTGAGCGAAATGGACCTGGACGAGATGTCAGCAAACGCGCCCGATATCGACCGGACGTCAGAGTCTGGACAAAACTCTCTACCGCGGATCGGGATTCTGGTCGTCGCCTACAACGCTGAGTCGACTCTCGCCAGCGTTCTCGACCGAGTCCCGAAGAGCTTTCGTCCACGGATCTCCGAGGTCTTCGTATGCGACGACGC
Organism: Solirubrobacterales bacterium; assembly: GCA_003137075.1. GTDB lineage: Bacteria > Actinomycetota > Thermoleophilia > Solirubrobacterales > Solirubrobacteraceae > Palsa-465. The sequence goes on along the minus strand of PLES01000057.1, from coordinate 29,983 downwards.
CAGCGGCGACTCCACCTATCTAGTGGGCCTGGGCTACAAGCACCTCTCCGACGATCTACCGCTGGACATCATCCGCCACCCGCAGAACCTCGGGTACGGAGGCAACCAGAAGGCTGGCTACCGGATGGCTATAGACAAGGGACTGGACATCATCGTGATGCTTCACGGTGACGGTCAGTACGCGCCTGAGTGCCTGCCGGAGATCATCGCGCCGCTGGAGCGTGGCGAGGCCGATGCTGTGATGGGCTCACGCATGATGGAACCAGGCGCAGCTCGCAAGGGCGGCATGCCCCTATACAAATACGTCGGCAACAGGATCCTGACGCGATTTGAGAACCAGATGCTCGGCACCGACCTCACCGAGTTCCACTCTGGCTATCGGGCTTACCGGGTTGATGCCCTCAAGGCGATCCCGTTCGAGAGCAACTCCGACAACTTCAACTTCGACACGCAGATCATCATTCAGATGGTCAATGCTGGCAAACGGATCGTCGAGGTCCCGATCCCGACGTACTACGGGGACGAGATCTGTTACGTAGATGGGCTCAAATACGCCAAGGATGTCTCAACCGATGTCGTGAGGTATCGGCTTGGGAAGCTGGGATTCGACTCCGGAGACTTCGGCGGTGTCGGTGAGGAGTACGGCCTCAAGCAGGCCGACAGCTCCCACGCAACGATCCTCCGCTGGCTGGAGGCCAGGCCCACGGCCAGGGTGCTCGACCTGGGGTGCTCGGGGGGTCTGCTCTCTGAGAGAGTGATGCAGCTGGGCCATCACGTGACCGGCGTGGATGTCCTGGAGATCGACGGAGTCAGAGACCGCGTCGACCACTTCATAGTCGCCGACCTTGACCAGGGCATTCCTGCGGAGGCGCGCGAGGGTGGGCCGTACGATGTGGTGCTCTGCGCAGATATCCTCGAGCACGTCCGCCAGCCAGAGCAGCTCATGCGACAGGCGCGCGACGTTCTCGCGCCAGGCGGGGTGCTGATCACCTCCGTCCCTAACTTCGGTCACTGGTACGCGCGGACACGAACGTTGCTCGGCCTCTTCGACTACGACCAGCGCGGCGTGCTCGACAACGGACATGTGCGCTTCTTTATGCGTCGTGGTCTCCTGCGCCGTATTCGAGGCGCAGGGTTCACCGTCGTCCATCAGGAAGCCACGGGTCTGCCGCTCGATGTGCTCATGAACGGTGGCGACGGGCCAGCTCGTCGGGCACTTCGGATCATCGACCGTTTCCTTGTCACGGCTCGCCCGACCCTGTTCGGGTATCAGTTCATCTGCATGAGCGAGCCAGCAACGACGGGCGCACAGCAGTTCGACTGATCAAGGTCGGGTCCCGACCGCTAGGTGCCTTACCAGTTACTGCTTGGCCGAACGCGCTGACGCAGGGCAAGCCGATTCGTCATGCTTCATGAATCGGCTAAGAAGCGACGGCAATGCCGACGCAATGCTCTGTCAGACCGGCCCGTCCGGACGCGGACGAAGCGAAAGCGCGATAACAAGGTTGGGGCTGACGGCCGAAAGCCAGGGAAACGGGAAAAACCGCTTCTTCTCGAGCACGAAATAACGGTCTAGCTCTTCAAGGATCTCTGTCGGCACGTTGAGGTGTTCCCTCGAGATGAACCGTGAATACGACATCCCGTAGGTCCGCTCAAAGATTCGCTTAGACGAGATACGCCTCGCGAAGCTATACGCGAGACCGCCCTCACACGGAATCACCGCGACGAGCTGCCCATTGGACTTGTCCAAGAGACGCCATGCCTCAGCAATGCAGGAAGGGAGGTTTGGCAGATGCTCAAGAACGTGGATGGCCAAGTACCTATCGAAGTAGCCGTCCGGGAAATCTAGCCGTTCCTGGCAGTCTCCAACGACCGCGTGTACGGTCGGATGCGCCTCAAAAATCCGCTCCGCCATGTTCGGTCGCAGCTCAACCGCGTAGTACTCGCGCTCCTGCTCCGGCGTCAGCTTTTCGTAGTTAAGGTGCTCACCGAGCCCCGCGCCGATTTCGATCGTGCGGTGGAACCCAGGGCGCGACATCTTCACCGGCATGCCGTGGTTGAAGCGCTCGATGCGCCCGTACTTCTGTGGCAGCAAGTCGTGCCACTGGGCCATGAAGCGGTCGTGAACGTCCTTCTCCTCGGGAGTCAGGGGCGCCAAAACCTTCGGCCAGTTCTCTGTCTCAGAAGTGGATCCGACCCCATCGGTCGGTGTGTGTGCCGAAGTCATCTGAACCCATGCTAATGCAACCGCGACCGAGAGGCCGCGGGGTGGGAGCTCGGACCCCTGGTTATCAGCGGCCGCCGTCGTAGAGTCGAATTGGACGGGAACCTGGATAACCTAGTCGTCGAAGTGACACCGCCAGCAACCAAATCAGAGGGACGCCCGCAGTTCAAAGTCCCACCGGCCGTGCAGTCCTCTCGTCGCCGGCCGCTCTACGTTGCATGTCCGGCCTGCGGGTCTCCGGCTCAGCGGGTTCTGCTTCAACGAGCCGGCACCAGGTTCGTGGCTTGCCGCGCGTGTGGACTGGCGTACGCAGATCCGGTCGGGCCGCTGGCCCCGGAGACGTTTGACATCTCCCGCACCGACCACTGGACGGGCGAACTGGACGAGAGCCTCGCGTGCCGCAACTTCGCCAACGCAGTCGCCGAACTGGCGGATGCATACACAGGCATTGTCGGACGAGCGCCCCAGCGGCTGCTAGTAATTGGGCGCTGGCACCCGGCGTTCAAGGGACTTGCGCTCGCGATCCCGGAGATCGAGTTTGCGGCCGACGAGGTTGACGAGATCTCCGTGCTGGCGCAGCCGCTGTTGGAGGTTCTAGGCGACCAGATCAAGCGCGCCGATGTAATCCTTCTCAACGGCTTTCTCGAAGCCAGGACGGATCCCGCGTCGGGCCTGGCGGGGCTCGCCGGCTACCTGAAGCCCGACGCACTGCTGGCGGTCACCTTCGCGAGCACCCGCTCCGTCGCCAGCAAGGTACTTAGGAAGCGTTGGCGCGGCTTTTTCGCCGACACAATTGCGTTCTACGACGCCGAGAACCTCAACATCTTGATGAGTCGATGTGGTTTTGATCGCGTCGCGATATGGCGAATGCAGACCCTGTACTCGCTCGGATACGCCGTCCGTCGGCTCGGGCTTAGCGCTTCGCTGCAACGCCTGCTCGCCGTGACGCGCCTCGCTGCCGCGCGTGCCTCCACTCCTGCGGGCTACCAGCTCGCCGTGTTCCGCCCGCACGACGGAGGCGCCCGGGACACACTGTCGATCGTTGTCCCCGTCTTCAATGAAGCCTCGTCGGTCGAGGCGATCCTGTCGAGTCTGACCACGCTCGAGTTGCCGCTGGACTACGAGATCGTCGTCGTCGAAAGCGGCAGCACCGACGGGTCACGGGAGATCGTTGAATCGTTCGCCTCGGCGGGGACCGTGCGTGCAATCTTCCAGGAGGAGGCCAGAGGCAAGGGCTACGCAGTCCGTGCCGGTCTCGCGGCGGCAACGGGCGAAATCATCATGATCCAAGACGCTGATTTCGAATATGACTTCGACGATTACGCCGCCTTGCTCGCACCAATCATGCAGCGGCACGCCAGTTTTGTGCTCGGCTCGCGCACGCTTGGCCTCGACGACTGGCGGATCCGGCAGTACACCGGCACACCTTGGCGAGGCGCTCTGGTTAACGTTGGCCAAGTGGTCTTCGAACGCACCTTTAACTTGCTCTACCGACAGAACACGACGGACATACACACGATGTTCAAGGTCTTCCGGCGGGAGTGCATCGATGGGCTCGAGTTCACCTCCAACCGTTTCAACTTCGATATCGAATTGGTGTGCAAGATCGTCCGGAACGGTCACGTGCCGATGGAGGTACCCGTGAACTATCAGGGGCGCGGTTTTGACGAGGGTAAGAAGGTAACTTTCGCGGACGCGTGGCCGAACTACTTCCAGCTCTTCCGCTGCCGATTCCAGCGCAGCCGTAGCCAGTACTCGCGCGCCCGCCACAGCAACCTCGCCCAGCTGGGCTAGCGCCCGCGTAGCGGAGCGTGAGCCTCGAGCTCGTGGTTTGGGATTCCGCCAGCTTGACGGTGGTTACACCGACGTTGAAGGTGCGGGTCTGCGCACGTCTCATAGTCACTGCAGCACTCACTTAGACAGAAGGGATTAGAGCGTGGCGAAACGCATAGCGGTACTCGGGATGTGGCACCTTGGAAGCGTCATGGCGGCATGCCTGGCCGAAGCCGGTTATGAGGTTCTGGCGCTTGACCCTGACGCTTCGCTGATTCAGCAGCTGAGCCAGGGACAGCCCGCAGTCCAGGAGCCAGGGCTCCCAGAATTGGTTGCAACGCAACTGGAGACAGGCAGGTTGAGGTACGCAACCCCGGACGATCCAGGAACGGCACAGGCCGACGTGATCTGGATCGGTTTTGACACGCCCGTCGACGACGACGACGTTGCCGATGGACCGTGGGTGATCGATCACACCGTGAACCTGCTGATGGGCGCTCGAGAGGATGCGCTCGTGATCCTCTCGTCTCAGTTGCCGGTCGGGAGCATTTTCGGACTCGCCGAGCGGATGGCGGCGGCGGGTCGAGCACGGTTGCGATACGCCTGCATTCCCGAGAACCTTCGTTTGGGTAAAGCGATCGAGACGTTTCGCGACGCTGAACGATTTGTCGTCGGGACGCGCACCGCGGCGGACCTGGCCGAGGTCAGCGAACTTCTGTCACCGTTCAACGCAGAGATCGTCGCGATGGGGATCGAGTCAGCGGAGATGACGAAACACGCGCTGAACGGCTTCCTAGCCACCTCTGTCACGTACATAAACGAGATAGCGAGCATCTGCGAGCTGGTTGGCGCGGACGCAGACGAAGTGTCAAGGGGGCTCAAGAGCGACGCCCGGATCGGCCCGCGCGCCTACCTCGGGCCAGGCGAAGCGTTCGCTGGTGGCACGCTCGCCAGGGACATCCAATTTCTTCAGCAGATCGCTCGTGATCGTGACATCGAGGTGCCGCTGACCGCCGGAGTCGCGGCGAGTAACGCCGCACATCAGAAGTGGCCTCGCGGCGCCTTGACCAGAGCTCTAGGCATCGACCTGACCGCCGACGCCGATGCGCTCAAAGGTCGGCTGATCGCCGTCTGGGGACTCACCTACAAGCCCGGAACCAGCACCTTGCGCCGCTCATCGGCACTTGAGCTGTGCAATTGGCTTGACGACCAGGGCGCCATCATCCAAGCCTACGACCCAGCGGTCCCGGTGCTGCCATCCGCGGAACATGTGCGCTTGGCATCGAGCCCAATCGCGGCGCTGCAGGACGCGGAGGCGCTGGTGGTCTGCACGGCGTGGCCGGAGTACCGTGGCGTCGGTGCAGACTCCGTCGTTGCGGCAATGCGCACACCGATCGTGATCGACGCCGCCGGTCACGTGCGAGGCACGCTTGGCTCTGATCCAGGAGTCCGATACGTGCGCGTAGGTGTCGCCGCATGAATCGCCAGCGCTTGACTGGCCGTGCAGCGCTGATCACCGGAGCGAGCCAGGGATTGGGGCTCGCCGTCGCTCGCGCCTATGTGGAGCAGGGCGCGGACATCTTTATCTGTGGCCGCGACCCAGTCGCGCTGGACGAGGCACGCGAGCATCTGGCCGGTATCTCTGGCGCAGCCGGTGTCGTTGCCCATGCCGCCGATGTAAGCAACCCTGATGCCGTGAACTCACTCGTCGACGCGGCGGTCAGCGCGTTTCCGAACCTCTCAATCCTTGTCAACAACGCCGGGATCTATGGGCCCAAGGGTCCCATCGAAGAGAACGACTGGACCGAGTGGGTGCGTGCGATCGAGATCAACCTGTTCGGCTCCGTGCTACCGGCACGTGCCTTGATCCCTCAACTGCGCGCGGTCGGCGGTGGCAAGATCATCCAAATTTCAGGTGGAGGGGCCACCTCACCACTGGCTGGTCTTAGCTCGTACGCAGCGTCCAAGGCCGCGGTGGTGCGCTTCGCCGAAACGCTGGCTCTGGAGCTCCGCGAAGACAACATCGACGTGAATGCGATCGCGCCCGGAGCACTCAATACGCGGATGCTGGATGAAGTCCTCGCCGCCGGCCCTGAGAAGGTCGGAGCCGCTTTCTATGAACGCGCGCAGGCCCAGCAGCGCTCCGGCGGCACGCCGCCGAAGAAGGGCGCTGAGCTAGCCGTGTGGCTAGCATCAGCCGCCAGCGACGGGATCACCGGCAAGCTGATCAGCGCAGTATGGGACCCCTGGGCCAATCTTCAGGCGCACCGTGCAGACCTCGACTCAGACGTCTACACGCTGCGCAGGATCGTGCCCGCAGACCGCGGCCACAGCTGGGGCGACAGCTGATGTGGCGCTTTACGTGGCGTTGGGTAGGGGGCCCGGTCGCGCCCGGTCGCTTATCCTTGCCTGGTGGTCGCCCCAGCGCCAATAGATACTGCGCCCGTCCTGGACGAGCGACCCAACCGCCACCGCACTCATCGTTGATGCGGTCATGAAGCGCGCTTGTATAACCGGCGGCGCCGGTTTCATCGGGTCGAACCTTGCCGACCACCTGCTCGCAGCCGGCGTTGAGGTCTCACTGGTTGACGATTTCCGCACTGGCAAGCGAGAGTTCATCGAGCATCTGACCGATACCCCGGCGGTCACCCTTCATTACGGGGATGTGCTCGACGGCAGCCTCCTACGGACAGCCTTCGAAGGGTGCGATTGGGTCTTCCACCTCCAGGCAAATGCCGACGTCCGCCACGGCCTAGACCATCCTTTACGAGATTTGGAACAGAACACGTTCGCAACGTCGAATGTGCTTGAGGCGATGCGTGCGGTCGGTGTCAGCCGGATTGCCTTCTCGTCGACCGGGTCGGTATACGGCGAACCTGCCGTGTTCCCGACGCCAGAGGATGCACCGTTCCCGGTGCAGACGTCACTGTACGGGGCGTCGAAGCTTGCCGGGGAGGGTCTGCTCGGCGCCTACGCCCACGGCTATGGGTTCGTCAGCCTGGTATTCCGCTTCGTGTCGATTCTTGGCGAGCGCTACACGCATGGACACGTCTTTGACTTCTGCCGAGCCCTCCGCCAGGACCCGAGCAGGCTCCGCGTGCTCGGGGATGGCAAGCAGCAAAAGTCGTATTTATACGTCCAGGACTGCGTCGGCGCGATCATGGCAGCAACCCAGAACCATGAGGACACACCTGGCGAGTTTGCTGTTTACAACCTCGGCACCGACGAAACCGTCACGGTGGACGACTCAATCGCAACGATCTGCGCTCAGTTGGGCCTCACCCCGGAGCGTGAGTACGCGGGCGGCCCCCGTGGCTGGGCCGGTGACAGCCCCCAGATCCGTCTTGATTGCTCGCGGATCCGCGGGTTGGGTTGGGAGCCGACACTCACCATCCGGGAGGCGCTTCAGAAGACCGTCCAGTGGCTCGACGGCAACCCTTGGGTATTCGAAGCGCCAAGCGGAGTGTCATGACGGGCGGGCTCAAGGTTGGCGTCATCGGCTGTGGCCTCATCGGCAACAAGCGTGTCGAGGCGCTTGACGCAGATGACGTGGTGGTTGCAGTCTTCGACGTCGACGCGAGCAAAGCCGCGACCACGGCGCAGCAGGTGGGCGCCATCGCGGCGGACAGCATCGAACAGGTACTTGCTGAGCGGCCAGACGTCGTCGTCGTGGCTGCCACCCACGATCAACTGGCCCCGATCACTGCTGCCTCGCTGCGAGCGGGCGCCGATGTACTGGTGGAGAAGCCAGGCGGGGTGACTGCCGGCCAAATAGAGGCAATGCTGGCCGTGGAGCACGCTACCGGCCGTCGCGTGAAGGTTGGCTTCAACCACCGCTTCCACCCCGCACTGCAAGAGTTGCAGGCAGAGGTCAGCAGCGGCACGCACGGCGAGTTGATGCACCTCCGCGCACGCTATGGCCACGGTGGGCGGCCGGGTTATGACCGTGAATGGCGAGCCGAGCCGAGCCGGTCAGGGGGCGGCGAACTGATCGACCAGGGCATGCACCTGATCGATCTGACGCATTGGATCGCCGGACCGCTGCCACTGCATTCGGCACTCTTGCGAACCCAATTCTGGGATACGGACGTGGACGACAACGCTGCGCTGATCCTCGGTGTAGGCGACAGCCGCGTGAGCCCTTGGGCGATGCTGCATGTGACCTGGACCGAGTGGAAGAACATGTTCTCACTGGAGGCCTACTGCCGCACCGCGAAGCTGCAGGTGGATGGCCTGGTGCGTTCTTACGGGCCGCAGACGCTGACGATTCACCGAATGGCGCCGGATCTGGGTCCCCCAGCAACGGAGGTCAGAACCTACGGTACGGAAGACTTAAGCTGGCGGGCGGAGTGGCAGGAGTTCAAGTCTGCGGTCGCCGATCGGCAGCGACCGATGCTCGGTGGACTAGCGGACGCCCTCTACGCCTGGCAGACGGTCGAGGCTGCCTACGCGACCTCTGCTCCGTACCAGGCCATGCGGGCCCAAGTAGGCGCTTAGCCACCAGGCCGTATCCGCTGGTGGCGGCGCGCGATCAGCTGACGTTGGCCACACCCGACAACGTAATGGACGTCACAGGGGACCCATTCGTCGGCTCCTGCACGTACAGCGTTTTGCCGGTATACCCATGCCATTGCAGACACGCCCCCACGCGGACGGACAGACGGCGGCCGGCGAGCGGAAGCGTGTTAGCCGTAATTGGAGGAGTGCTGGTACTGACGCTGAAGTCCTGAGTGTCACCCAACGCTAGCACCGAAGTGCCGAAGGCGCGCGCGGCGTGGAACGTGACCAGGCGCGCCGACTTCAGTGAGGTTCCAGTTGGCACCCGGAAACTCGACACCCGTTCCAACGGCGACACCGTCATAGCGTCGACGAAGCCGGTTGCATGCGCTCCGACCTTCATTGTCGAGCCTCCACGCAACCTCACGGCAGCGATCCCCGCTGGGTAGTGACCATCGAACACAAGAGCGTGAAGCCGGCCGTCGCTGCCGACTTCATAGACTGACACTGGCCCGCGACCTGAGATTCTGCCACTGCCAACGTAGCCGGCAAGGCTAGCGGTCTGCGTCTTGAGCGCTTTAGCTAGGTCGGGCCGCGACTGGCCTGTCGATAGCGTGAACATCACGCGGCCGTCGACCACCACGACCACGTGATTTGGCGGACGGTGTGTACGTTTGTCATACGCCCAGCCTTGAACGCTGACCGTTCGCTCTACGCTCGAAGAGGCCGCCGGAATGGTGACTGCCGGAGCGAGCTGGGGAGAGGGCAAATAGTTTGCCGAATACCCCCAATTACACGTCCCGAGCGAGTTGTAAAGGTTTGTTGTGACCGGCGGCGTCGTGAGGTGAGGAAGCGGAGCCAAGTGCGAGACCAGGTCGTTACGGGCCATGAACAGAATCGTGTGCGAGGAAAAGACCGGCGTGTAGTGGTCGAGCACGTACTGGCTGACGACATAATTACGCTCCTCCGTCAGGAGCCCGTCATAGTCTGGCAAGCCAATAACCCAGTCGGAAAACGTGATTATTGGCGGGCGTGTACGTGCAAGGCCGGCGATGATCAGATTGCTTGGCACGAGGCTTGACGTATCCGCCTGAGTGATATTCGTAAGCGATGACGCGGGTCGCATACCTAGCAGGAAGTAGTACCAACCCGGAGCTGCAGTCAAGTCGTAGAACGTCGCGCCTCGCGGCACATAGGTCTTCAAGATCTTTTTCAGGTCGGGATACAAGCCCGGGTTCATCGACGTCGTCGTGGCATATCCGAAGGGGCTGTTGCGCATGAGCGGGCCTAGCGCGACGGCCGTCCTAGTCGACGCATTCTGGATGCCGGGCAGAACTCCGGAGACGCACAAGAACAGCGCTGTCAGGCAGGCCAGTCCGAGCGGCTCGAGTCGACTCACGACGCTGGTGAGAGTCCGGCGCCCGAACGAGACCACCACGCCGAGACGACGATCGATCGCAGGGATTACAGCTGCACCAGCGATGATAAGCAGCGGCGTGCCCGCTTCGATGGACAGCTGGTAGTGGGGCGCATCGGGCCTCATCAACGCCTGCTCACCGTAAACGGTGGCATTCAGCGCGGCAGCGAGGCCTGCCCATGCCAGCGGGGTCCACGGCAGCTGTCGGTATATACGCCAGGCGGCCGATAGCAGAGTCAACACGGTCACCACGAGCACCGCTACGAACAGCGTCGTGTTTGGCGGTCCAACGGAGGGGGGTACCGCTCCGGTGTACAGATGACCCGGGATGAAGATTTCGTACCATCGGATGAACGCTCCGGCCGCACCCTCCGCCGCGAGAAACGCGAACCACGCGCCTATCGCGACAAGCCCGGTCACCAACATGACCCGGGTCCGTCGCAAGCTGCCGAGAAAACCCTCACCGGGGGTTCGATGAACCAGATCAGAAGCGATCACCACGAAGGCCACCGGACCGGCCTGGAACGCGGTCTCGGGAACCATGATCACCCCCACCAGCATGGTCAGTGTCAAGCCGACCATCCACCGTCGTCGAGACGAGCTGAGCGCCTGGCTCAGCAGGATCAGCACGAGTGGGAGTGGGGCCAGTCGGGGGTCGAATTGCGTTAGTCCGGAGATGAATAGCAGCACCGGAGCCACGACCAGCACCGACCGGCACCGCGTCGCCCACGCCCCCAACAAGTAAAAGCAGACGTACGTCACCGGCACCAGCACGAGGAATATCCCCGCAGCCTGACCCCAGACGCTGCGCTGAAAAAGGATGAACCCGATCAGGGCCTCGAAGATGTCAACGAACGGTCCGTGAATAACCTGAAAATCTCGCCAGGGGAAATAGCCGTGCTGAAGCAGCGTCGCCCCGGTCAGCGATTGACCGTCGTCAAAGCCGGTGAACGTCGTAACCGCCCCCGGTATGCCAGCGGTCAACAGATAAACCAGCGCCGAGCCGACCAGCACCACCCTGATGATCCGCTCGACAGACTCCGGGCGTGTGCCGGCCGCCAGGCGCTGCCTAATCCACCAGAAAGCCAGCCCGACACCGAGGATCGAGAACCACCAAGGAATCCACGGCCACGACCGCAGCGCGCCGTTCTGGAATTGAACACCAGTCCGATGTGAGACAAACCACAGACCGGCGAACGCAGCGACTGCCTCCAGCACCGCGCTCGTCACGTAGAAACATTCCGGCGCCGTCCAGCCCTTAGCACGGATTCTGGCGCTCCTGCACAGGAGCCATGTCCCTCCCGCGACGGCACCCCCGTAGACCAGGATGCAGAGCAACCTTAGCCCGGACGCAAACGCGGCTGGGTTGGGGACCCGGGAGCGAACTGAAATGGCTATCAATGCGAGCGGGACCAGCACTCGCCAGGCGTCGCCCGGCGCGAACGCCACCCTGCGCTCGCCGGCCTCATACGCCGGAACCACCAGAGGGACGAGCTTCGTGCGCTGCCAGCGAGGACGACTGGCGAGCGGACCTACCCAGTCGAGCACCAAGTAGGTGAGAAACATGCCAACCGGAAACCCGACCACCTCAAGCCGGTATTTGAGGATAGTCGGAAGAAAGTCGTAGTTCGCAAACGACGGATAGCCCATCGCGACGATCGGATATGCCAGGTGAGTCGAGCGTTGCGACCAGATCAACAGGTCGACGCCAATCGCAACCAATGCGGCAAGAACAACTCGCACCAAGAGGCGCCGGTCGTCAAGCTTTATTGCCCACGCGCGATCATGCTCGTCATCAAACAAGATCTTTGACGAGTCAGCCAACTTGGTCCTCCATCCTACTCACGCCTTGCAGGAAGCTATTTGCCTCCTCAAGAGCACCGGGCGTCCCGATCTCATAGAAACGCTCGGCTGCAGCTGAGCCGAAGAGCTCTCCGCGCGCCGCCAGATCGTGGTAAAGGTCAGCAAGGTCGCTGCTCGAGGTGTCCGTCCGCTCCAGCACCGACCGCTCGAGTCCGCCGAGGCCGTAGTCAATCCAGCGCATCGCCGATGTCGGCTGGTGCTTGTCATACCGCAGTACACGGTGACCGTCGAACTCAACGTTCGACGTGTCCCAGCGGCCCTCGTTGTGCAGCACACTCATCATCGCCGGCATCCCGCTCGCCTGCCAATCGCGTGCGCAGGCGCGGTAGTCAATCCGGAGGTAAGTGTCTCCGTAAAGCACGAGGAAGCGCTCACCCAGCAGCGGGGCTGCCTTGCGGACCGCGCCGAGAGTGCCGATCAACTCGGGACCGTCGTGACTGTAAGCGATTGAGATCCCGAACTGCCGATCCCCGATCCGGTCGACGATGCGGTCACCGAGGTATCCGACGCAGAGCACCACCCGGTCAGCGCCGGAACGGGCCAACAGGCGCAATTGATGCACCGCGAACGGTTCGCCCGCGACCTCCAGCAGGGGCTTGGGAGTTTCACTCACCCGGTCTCCCAAGCGAGTACCCAAACCACCGGCGAGAATGCAAATCGGCGGCAGCTCGCCCGGCACTGTCACGCTGCCCGAATCACAGATACTCGTTTGAAGTCGCGCCGACGAACTCGAAATCGAAGGGAAGTTCCTGCGCACCAGCGGCAACCATCGCCTGACGGGTACCAGTCGGGTCCTGCGCATACACGAGCAAGAATCCGCCACCGCCGGCACCGACGAGCTTGCCGCCGATCACGCCGCTCCGACGGGCCAAGGTATAGAGCCTGTCGATGTGTTCCGTGGCCATGCCCGGTGAACGTTCGCGCTTGTTCAGCCAATGCTCGTGCATGAGTTCGGCGTATGCCTCAAGGTCGCCAGCGAGCAGCAGATCACGGCTGGTATACCCCATCTGTTTTGTTCGATCCAGGTTGGCGACCATATCCTGGTCGCCGCCCCGCGTACGCTGGTCCTGGTCGGAGAGCACGACTGCGCTGGAGCGCGCCTCGCCCGTATAGAACAACAGCATGTGGTTTCGCATCGCACGTAGGGTCTCGTGTGCGATCTCAAGCGGCTCGACGAGGACCGAGCCGTCCTTCTCAAAGGTGTAAGAGCAGATACCACCGTGCGCAGCAACGTAGGGATCCTGCTTGCCGCATGGCTCGTGGAGAATATTGATCTCAATGTCAGACGCCGCTTCTGCGAGTCGTCCGGGGGCGATGGTCGTGCGACGCGCATGGTTCACGGCCTTGAGCAGGGCGACCGTGAATGCACCTGACGAACCCATGCCGGTCCCAGCCGGGACGTCGGCGACAGCCGACAGCTCGAGCGGCTCACCACGCCAGTGGCGGTTCAGCGTCTCCCTGAGGATCGGATGCTTGATCTGATCGATCCGATCGACCGTCTCCGTCTCCGAGTACTTCAGCTTGTAATGCTTCTGAAACACCGTGTGGGCGAGGATGTACACATACTTGTCGATCGCACCCGCAACCAGAAAACCACCGTGCTGCGAGTAGTACGAAGGCAGATCCGTACCGCCACCTCCCAACGAGATGCGCAACGGCGCGCGCGCCAGAATGATGCTCATCTACAGCGTGAAGCCGGCCTGGACAGCATCTCGACGAAACATCTGGACCGTCTCCAACGAGAACTGCCCCAGATCCTTGCCGAGTCCGTCAAGCTTCTTGAGAAGGTCATGAGTCATGGTGATCACGTGGCAGCCGACCTGCTCGGCCTGGACGACGTTGAGGACCTCGCGCGGCGAGGCCCAGATGAGCTCAGAACGCGGCGCGGCAACCATGATGTCTATAGCGCGCGCCATGATCGGCAAGGGGTCGACGCCGGCGTCCGCGATCCTGCCGGCGAACACCGAGATGTACGAAGGTGCCCCGTCTCTCACGGCCTCGGTAATCAACTCAACCTGGGCGACCGTGAACAGAGCGGTCACGTTGACCTTGACTCCTGCCTCCGACAGTTCACGTGCCAGCGGCGCCATGGACGTGCCGTCGGTGGTCGTAACCGGGACCTTGACGTACACGTTCTCACCCCAGCCAGCGATCTTCAGCGCTTGACGGCGAATCTCAGACTCGTCGTCAGCGAAAACCTCGAACGAGATCGGGTGAACTGTGATCCGCTCGAGGAGTCGTCTCGCGAAGTCCTCATAGTCGGTCAGCCCGGCCTTCCACATCAGCGTCGGATTCGTCGTGAATCCCGAGATCCGCTCATCTGCTGCCAGCGCCAGAATCGCGTCCAGATCAGCCCCATCGGCGAAAATCTTCACATCAAGTTCACGAACCATTTGGGTCAATCTACCAAGCTCCTAGACAGAAGCCACGTCACCGCCGCGTCCAGGTCGGGCATCGCCGCTGTCGGCGTGACGTCAGCGTTCCGCCGGTGAGCGCTCGCAGGATGCTCAAGCAATACGGTGCGACAGCCGGCCGCTTGGCCTGCCAGCACATCTGCGTCGGTGTCACCGATCATCCATGAAGCGGAGAGGTCAATGTCATGCGCCCGTGCTGCCTCAAGCAGCAACCCTGGCTTCGGCTTGCGACACTCGCAGGCGCCCGACAGGCCCTCGACGACCCCATTCGGATGGTGCAGGCAGATCCGGAAGTCAGCGAATCTCGCCCCTTCCTCGGCAGCCAGCTGGACGACGCGAGCCTGGACGGTCGCGAGCTGAGCCAGGCTCACCCTGCCCTTGGCTGCCGCCGGCTGGTTGCTTGCGCCAATCACCGTCCAACCTGCCTCGGTCAAACTCCTGATGGCCGGCGCCGCGCCCGGGATCAACTCTACGTCCGTGTCACGCAGCGGCGACTCCGGCTTGCCGCTCGCGGGGTCCGCAACAAGAGCGTTGAGTGTGCCGTCCCGGTCTACGAAGACGGCCCCTCTGCTCATGCGGAGGGACGCGACGCGATCGACTCCCAGTGCCCCTGCCGGGCAGCAAGTTCGGGATGCGAAACAAGCGCGTGCCACACCACCGCTTGGAATGATTCCACCAGCGGCGTCTTAAGATCGGCAGGCGTTTCGACCACGACGGCGACGTCAGCCAGCTCGGCGAGCGTGCCACCGGGGGCACCGACCACTCCGAAGATCTTCGCGCCAAGTTCCCGGCCGCGTTCGATCGCATTCACGAGATTGGTCGAGGTGTTGAACTCCCGAGAGCCGCCGCCGACGCTGAACACGAGCAGCGCGTCGGTCGCCGAGAAGCGCGACACCGAGAGCCACTCGGTGTACGCGGTCTCCCAACCCTCGTCATTGGTGCGAGCGGTGAGCTCGGAGACGTTGTCAGATGGTGCGTAGCTCTCGATCAGGCAGAGCTTGCGGAAGTCGTTGACGGCGTGGGATGCATGCCCCGCGCCACCGCCTACACCGAGGATGAACAGCCGACCGCGCCGTTCGCGCAGGGCTGCCAGCTCGACTGCGATCGCGTCGACCTGGGCGCCGTCGATTGTCGCCGAGATCGATCCGACGCTTTCAAAGTAGCGTTCNNGTGCGTGTGGAGAGTTCATACCGCGCCAGCATACGAGCAAGGGCATCCAACGGCGGCTTCCGGGCCGATCGATGCGAATGCGGCGATCTCGCCCGCTCACGAAAGTAGTGGATCGCGCATCGGCCTTCGGACCGAAAGCCGCTCGTCTGTACGGGACCGGTCAAGCCTTCGCACCACTGAACTGAAGGATCAGAATCTCGCTACGATCGACACCCGTGACCCCACTTCAAGCGTCTCAAGAGTTACGCCCGCCAACCAACGGCAGTGCCACACCAGCTGAGCTCACGTACCGCAGCGCCAGACGTCACCATTGGGATCAAGTTGCCAAGCACCAGCGGAAGCACAGTGGCCCGGCAGCCTATTACCACAACCGACTCCAGTCCGTGTATGGAACTATTGTCCCGCGCGGGAGCCGTGTCTTGGAGGTCGGTTGCGGGGAAGGCGACCTGCTCGCCTCAGTGAAGCCTTCATACGGTGTCGGGATCGACTTTTCGCCCGAGATGGTTGCGCTCGCCAGAGCTCGACACCCAGATCTCTCGTTCATCGAGGCCGATGCGCACGACTTTGAGATGAGTGACTCATTCGATTACATCGTCCTTTCCGATCTCGTCAACGATGTCTGGGACGTTCAGCGAATCATCTCCCGCGTCAGCCACATGGCAACGAGCGACACTCGGATCGTTCTTAACTTCTATAACCGCCTCTGGGAAAGTCCACTGCGGGCCGCCGCCACCTTCGGTTTCGCACGACGTTCCCTGCTTCAGAACTGGCTGACTGAAAGCGACGTTGAAGGCTTTCTCCGACTCTGCGGCCTTGAGGTCGTGCGAAACTGGACAGAAATCATCGCGCTGACGAATCTGGCGGGCTTGGGACGTCTTGCGAATCAGTATCTGGCGCGGGCGTGGCCAGTGCGCAAAGTCGCTCTCACCAATTTCGTCGTCGCCCGCACCGTTGCACCCCAATCACTGCCAGCGTTACCGACGGTCTCAGTCATTGTGGCTGCTCGCAACGAAGCAGGCAACATTGAAGCGCTGCTTGAGCGCGTTCCCGACATGGGCGCGGCAACCGATATCGTTTTCGTCGAAGGTCATTCGACTGATGACACATACGAAACCATCGCCCGCCTGATCGCGAATGAGCCACCCGGTCGATGTCAACTCTTTCGCCAGAACGGAACGGGCAAGGGAGACGCAGTCCGCATGGGTCTGAGTCAGGCGAAAGGGGACATTTTGATGATCCTCGACGCAGATCTAACGGTGCCCCCTGAGGATCTGCCCCGCTTTTATGACGCACTCATTTCCGGCGCAGGAGAGTTCATCAACGGTGTCCGCTTGGTATATCCCATGGAAACCGAAGCGATGCGCTCGCTCAATCTGTTTGGCAACAGGCTGTTTAGCCTCGCTTTCACATGGATTCTCGACCAACCGATTCGCGACACCCTGTGTGGCACAAAGGTTCTGTGGAAAAGCGACTACGAGAAGATCGCGGCCAACAGGGAGTATTTCGGAGACTTCGACCCGTTTGGTGACTACGACCTGCTATTCGGCGCCGCGAAGCTGAATCTTTCGATCGCTGAAGTGCCGATTCGCTATCGCGAGCGCGTATATGGGTCCACCAACATCAGTCGCTGGCGGCACGGTTGGCTGTTGCTGAGAATGGTGGCGTTTGCCGCTCGGCGAATCAAGTTCGTCTAGATGATTGATTGATGATCTTGACGCCAGACCTTCCCAGCGCAGTTCGCGTGGTGGTCAGGCGGTACGGGTCCCCGGCGGTGTGGCATGTCGAGCGGGCAGATATTGCTACGGCTACGTGCGGTCAGGGTTGCTAGGTGTCACGGGCCCCGTGACCTTGGAGGTCAGCTGGCTCCACGCAGTTTGCCATGGTGCCCGCGGAACCACGCGATGGTCGCGTCTAGGCCCTCCCGAAGGGGTATCGTGGCCTCCCAGCCGAGGTGTTTGATTTTTGAAACATCCAGCAGCTTCTGAGGAGTGCCATCGGGCTTTGACGTGTCCCACTCTGTTTCGCCGTCGTAGCCAACAGCCTTGGCGACCATCTCCGCGAGTTCCCGGATAGAGCAGTCACGACCCGTCCCGATGTTCACGTGCTGAGCGTCGGAGTAACGCTCAAGCAGGAACAAGCAGGCCCGTGCCATGTCATCGACGTGGAGCAACTCGCGGCGTGGGGTGCCTGTGCCCCAGTTGGTGACGGTTCGCGCGCCCAACTCCACTGCTTCGGCATAGCGGCGGATCAGCGCGGGGAGCACGTGGCTGCCGGACCGTGAGAAGTTGTCACCGGGACCGTAAAGGTTTGTCGGCATCGCCGAGATCCAGTGGCGCTCGTGCTGGCGACGGATTGCCTGGACCTGCAGGATGCCGGCGATCTTGGCGATTGCGTAGGCATCGTTGGTGGGCTCGAGCTGGCCGGTCAGCAACGCATCCTCGCTTATTGGCTGCGGCGCGAGTCGCGGGTAGATGCACGATGAGCCCAGGAATAGCAGGCGCTCGGTCCCGTATTCGAGTGCCGCATCCATGACGTTTGTCTGGATCCGGAGGTTGTCCGAGAGGAAGTCGTTTGGGTAAGTCGCGTTGGCGAGAATGCCTCCCACCTTGGCTGCGGCCAGCACGACGTACCTCGGCCGTACCTCGGAGACGAACTCAAACACTGCGTCGCGATCACGCAGATCGAGTTCGGCGGAGCTCCGGCCGATTAGGTTCGTGTGGCCAGTGGACTGAAGCGCGCGCCAAATAGCGCTGCCCACGAGGCCGTTCTGGCCGGCCACGTAGAACGGCTCGTCCTTGACCAGCGCAGCGACGTTGGTCATCTGTGCTTCGGCCATCCGGGAAGTTGGGCTGTGTCAATCCAAGGCTCGGTCTCGTGCTCGAGTGCGGTCACATCCGCGTCCACCATGATCCGTGCGAGCTTATCGCCGTGGATCGACGCGCGCCATCCGAGCGTCGAGGCTGCCTTCTGGGCGTCACCGATCAGCGAGTCCACTTCCGTTGGCCTGAGATAGCGCTGGTCGAAGAGCACGTGTTTCTCCCAATCTAGTCCGAGATGCTCGAAGGCTGCGACGACGAAATCACGGACCGTCCGCCCAGCACCAGTCGCGAGCACATAGTCGTCTGGGGCGTCGGCCTGCAGCATTCGCCACATACCGTCTACGTACTCGGGCGCGTAACCCCAATCGCGGACTGCGTCGAGGTTCCCAAGGTAAAGATGCTGATCGAGCCCGAGCTTGATACGCGCCGCGGCCCGGGTGATCTTCCGCGTGACGAACGTCTCGCCACGCCGGGGCGACTCGTGGTTGAACAAGATCCCGTTCACTGCGAAGAGACCGTGGGCCTCGCGATAGTTCCGCGTCATCCAGTAGGCGTACGCCTTTGCGGCACCGTACGGTGAGCGGGGGTAGAACGGAGTCAGCTCATGCTGTGGGGGCGGGCTCGCCCCGAACATCTCCGAGCTCGAAGCCTGGTAGAAGCGACAGCCTATACCAGCCATGCGAACGGCCTCCAGCAACCGCATCGCGCCGAGCCCGGTGGTATCGCCGGTATGTTCAGGCTCGTCGAAGCTCACCCGCACATGCGATTGCGCGGCCAGGTTGTAGACCTCGTCCGGTCCGATGCTGTTCAGGAGCGTCACCAGACGTGCACCATCCGACAGGTCCCCGTAATGGAGAAAGAGCTTGGCTCCGTCTTCGTGCGGGTCCACATAGAGGTGGTCGATGCGCGAACTGTTGAAGGTTGACGCGCGGCGGATAAGCCCGTGAACCTCATAGCCCTTACCGAGCAGGAGCTCAGCGAGATACGAACCGTCCTGGCCAGTTATGCCTGTGATCAGAGCCGTCTTGGACAAGACCACGAATATTGACACTAGTGGCGGTTGTATCTCCAGCCTGAAGAGATTGGCCGGACCGTTTTCATCTGTTGGCAACACGGCGCGTGCAGGGTTCGACGCGGCGTGCAACGATGTCCTGATGATCTTGGACGCCGATATGACCGTCGCGCCCGAGGATCTGTCGATGTTCCTGGAGCCGATCGCGGCTGGAACGGCTGACTTCGTGAATGGGACGCGCCTCGTTTACCCGATGGAGGGCGAGGCGATGCCCACTCTGAACTTCCTCGGCAACAAGGCCTTCTGCTTGCTTGTCAGCTGGGTTTCGCGACAGCGGGTCAGCGACACGCTCTGTGGTACCAAGGCGCTGCTACGCCGCGACTACGCGACGATGCCCCTGCCAGAAGGACTCAAAGAGTTCTCAATCTCGGATCGATGAAGCACCGAATCTCCTACGGACTGATCGCGTTGTATGCCAGGGTGTTGGAGACTGGCTTACTCGACCGGCCGCGCGCCCAGCGCGCCTTTGAGGCCGCGTACCTGACGTGGAAGGGCCTGCTTGAAGCTGGACCAATCAACGGGCTCTCCACCCTCGTAACCAATGGGTCGACGATATTCGATGTCGGCGCCAACATCGGTTTTTTCTCCGTCCGCTTCGCTCGCTGGGTGGGACCGGACGGGAGGGTCATCGCGATCGAGCCCGAGGCTCGCAACATAGACTCGTTGCGTCGACGCATTGGACAGGCGGGCATCGCCGACATCGTTGAGTGCGTGCCGGCCGCAGCCGCCGACAAGCCAGGGGAGCTGAGGCTGGCAATCACGCGCGGCCACCCAGCCGACCACCATCTCTCAGACACAGGGGTGCTGATTCCAGCTGTCACGCTGGACGACCTCGCCGCCAAAGACCCGCGCCCGGTCAGTCTGATCAAGATCGACGTTCAAGGGGCCGAAACCATGGTTGTCGCGGGTGCGAGGGAGTTGATTGCGACGCACAGGCCGGCGATCTTTGTAGAGATCGACGCACCCTCACTGGCTCGCTGCGGATCGTCGCCGCGGGAGCTTATCGAGGCGCTGACAGAGCTCGGCTACCGACCGCATCAGCTGACCAGAGACGGTGTCGGCGACGTTGAGACGACATCGGAACTGGTCGCGCGGACAGCAAAGGGCTATATCGACGTACTTTTTATCTGGGCCGAGCACCCGTCAGGGTAGCCACACAGGCGGAGCGCTCAATAGGAACTCCTGGTACTGCGTCGGGTAGCCGAATGTGTCGATATTCGCGAGGCATGCCATCAGTGCCACCACAGCCCAGGGCGCGACGCGGCGCATATACCTTGCCCGTCTTTCGTCACCGACAGAGCGACCCGCGACGATTCTGGGAGATAGGGCGGTGAAAAGCCACTGGGATCCAGCGTCCAGCGCGAGCGCAGCTGGTAGGTACACACCCACGAAATATGGGTACATGATCCGAGGAGTCGTCCCAACCGAGACGCCGGCGATGTAGAAGACGGAGATCATACCCAGCGACACTAGAAGCATGCCGGCGACCAGAATCCTTTGTGACCGGTCGCGCAGAAACCGCCAGCCGAAGACCGCAAGCAGCGCTGGAATGACGAAGTAGGCTTGGAGCCACTCCTGGATAGCCGCAGGGAACGCGCGGATAAACGTGTTATTCCACGTTGACAGATGAGGGTGGAACAGGACTTGCTCCACCGCACTTACTGACTGGCCTATCTGAACGCTGTTCAAAGTGTCTACGACTATGTGAAGCACATGCGTGACCACCTCGCCGAAACCAAAAAGGAGCACGAGCGCGGCTGCTAGAGATGTGAGTAGCGGCCTCCACGGAACCCGCCGTGAGACCCCGTAGGCGAACAGCACCACGAACAGAGGCTCAAGGTCATAGGTCAGCGCACATAGCGCCAGCAGCCCGGTGAACAGCAGGAACTGTCGAGGTCTCCCGTCAACCGGACTGACGATCAGATCCTGGAACGCACAAAGCGCGATGGCGGCGGTGGCATAGTTCTGCATGTACATGGCGGGTGTCGCCACGAACGCTATGAACCCGGGGCCGAACACGGTGAGGGCGCCCGCGATCAGCCCCACTCTGGGGTTCGTGAGCCTTGTGACAAAGCGGCCTACCGCGAAGACGGCCGCAAACCAGAACAGGCAGTTGAGCGCAAGCCAGCAGTAATAGTCGTTGAAGAAGAAACCGAACTGCGACTCGAAGTAGAACGCGAAGGGCCGCCTGATAAGTGCCTGGTCACCGGATTGAGGAATGCCCTGGAAATCCTGCTCGAGCGGGCTGTAAAGCCATTGATCGGCGTTGTTCTCCCCAGTCCCGTTGGTGAACCGGTAGACGATGTGCCAGTCAGGCTGGGACTTGACCTCTTCAAAAACCGGGGCGTAGCTGTACGGTGCTCGCATTCCGGAGTGGAGAACGGCTTGTGCGGAGATCGCAGCGAAGGCAACAGTGAGCATCAAAGGCAGCCTGCGCCCGATCAGATACCCCGAACGGCTCCTGACCCATCGCACAAGCCACACGCATCCCGCGCCAAAGAGGAACAGCAGCGGCATGAATAGCCACCAGAGCGGAAATGTGCCCAGGGCGCCACCGGGCAGGAAGGCAAGTTTCGGCGGGAACGCAGTGTCCGGAAGGTACTCTGGTCGCGTAGCGTAGTAATAGAGCGAATCCAGCCCGAGCGACTTGTAGGGAACGGTGCAGATGAGAAACACCACCACGGCCAGTACGGTCGCCGCCCTGCGGTCGTGAAGCACCCGCAGGCTCAGGTAGTACACCGTCGGCAGCATGATCGCGAACAGGTAGGCCGACAG
The DNA here is from genome assembly GCA_003137075.1 of Solirubrobacterales bacterium. Taxonomy (GTDB): domain Bacteria; phylum Actinomycetota; class Thermoleophilia; order Solirubrobacterales; family Solirubrobacteraceae; genus Palsa-465. The sequence goes on along the minus strand of PLES01000057.1, from coordinate 7,959 downwards.
CAGAAACGCTCTTCGGGCGTAGAGCCCGCCGTCAACGCTCCAGTTGAAACGGAAATGTAAGAGCGTGACACCGCACAGGAAGATCAGCAGCCAGGTGACGAGCGTCTGCAAGGACGGCAGCGTCATCCGTAATGCCCGGCTTTGCATCGCGCACATACTACTGGCGGCCCCAGTGGTCCTGATGGCTGATCCGCACAGGTGAGCTAGAGCAGCCTCACCAGAATCCGCTCCAGCGCCTGGGAGAGGCTGACGCCCGAGCGGGCGCCTGCGGGGCCACCACCACCTCATTCAACTCCGCGNNCACGGTCGATCAGCGCGTCAACGATCGCCACGGTCGATCAGCGCGTCAACGAGACTGGAACCGATGGGGCCGGCACCGTCTGTAACAAGTATCCAACCATGGTCCGATCAGCGCCGCGCGACCGCGACGTGCGCGAACATCGCGGTTGATCCCGTCAGCGATCTGGAAGCCCGCTCGACCGCTCGCAGCGGCGCAAAGCTCCAGGTTGGCACAAGAGACCGCATCGAAACCCCTCCGGACAGCAAATAGCGGACCGGCATTATCGGCTCCACACGCCGGATCTCCAGATCTGGGAAGCGTTGCTCGAAGCGGGTGCGGTCGCGGGCGAATACGATCCAGGGCAAAGCGCCGTTCGCGCTGCTCAACGGTCCGGAACTCTCGAAGCCCCACGAGACCACGTCAGGTTCGAACGGCTCGTGATGAAGCCTGCTGTAGACGAACCTCGACCAAGACGTGTTCCACGGCTCAATCATGCTGATTGTTCCCCCCGACTCCAGGCAACGGCTCGCTTCGTCGAAGAACGCCTCCGCATCAGGGAGATGGTGCAGCGTGTTAACCATCGCTATGCCCCGAAGGCTGGCCGTTTCGAACGGAAGCCCTGCACAGGCATCGACGACACGGCTCACCTCCGGCAGTTCAAGGATGTCGCTGGTGATGAGCCCTTCGACGTATTCCGACATGAAACCGGCCCCAGATCCGAGTTCCAGGACCGGTTTCGCAGTGGTCGGAATCGCCGACGCGACATGCAAGTACCACTCTTCGTAGATCCGCCGCAGGAATGTTTTGTCACGGATGAGCTGCCACCGCTGGATAGTCGCCTCGGCGCTGTCAATAGACGTCTCGGAGGCACCCGGGTACTCGAGCAGCGCTGCGCATCGGGCTGCTAAACCAAGTCGAGCCATAGATCTCTGCCATTGTGCCTGCTTTGCCTCCCCACCGGGTCGCAGCTTCCCAGCTTGTGACAAACACGGCGCAATGCCTGCTTGCAGCCTCGGTGCCTGGCCTGACGGGTCCGAGGCGAGTTTGACGTCGCTGATGTGGTACGCGCCAACCGCTGATCTGACGACCGCCGTTGCTAGCTCGTGTCCGCCCTCCGGCTGCGCCGTATCCAAGGTTCTCGGGGTGACGGCAACCCTGCTGCGGAGCCTCGATGTTCTAGGATAGGCGCACGTCAGGCTCTGCCGAGAGGGCGTCGGCGCCGTCCGGCATCGCGTCCGCGCCAGCGTCTCGATGCCGTAACGCGACCGTCGTCGCGCTGGTAAATACCACTCCGCACACAAGGCACCCCAGTCGATGACCGCAGTATCAGGCCGCACCGACAACGCTGAGCGCGGGCCGCAGAGAAAACCAAAAGCAGCGTGGCACCCGCGGGAACTCGCGAGAGCGAAAGCGCAGCGCTGGAACGCCGCAACGCCATTCACTCCGCCACCCCGCTCGGAGTGGCCGGTTGCGTTGAAGCGCGTGCGGACCGTAGGCCTCACGCTTTTTGGGGTCCAACTGGTCGTGCTGCTGATCTGGACCGCGGTCCTCGTCCACAGGCGCGCGGTGACGTGGGACTTCGCCGTCTACCAGCAGGCAGCTTGGCTAATCGGGCACGGACACCTGAACCCCTACTCAACGCTGCTGCATAGGCCATTCTTCCTGAACGACGGTGAGCTGCTGATCTGGCCGCTGGCAGTACTGCTCCGGATCTGGCCCAATTTCGCGCTCTTCCCGTGGCTCCAGGACCTTGCGTTGGTCGGCGGTGAGCTTGTCGTCTTGCAGTGGATGTGCGAGCTCGCAGCGCGTGAAGCGAAGCAGAGCGGAGCTAAGTCAGGATCGGTTGCCGTAGCCGGGTTGGGCGTCTTGCTGCTGTTTGCGAATCCGTGGCTCGCGTGGACCGCCTCTTTTGACTTTCATCTCGAGCCCTTCCTGACGCTGTTCATCCTGTGTGCCGCTCGCGACCTGTATCGCGGGCGCAACCGTGGGTGGCTGTGGCTGGCAATGGCCATGCTGTGCGGCACGGTCGGCGGGAGCTATCTGTTGGTCTTCGGAGTCTCGATGATGCTTTGCGGTCGCTGGTGCTTGCGACGAGGCGCAATCGCCGCGGGGCTTGGTGCGCTGGTGATGCTGACTCTCACGGCGCTGAATGCCCATCCCGAACAGATCCTTGATCTCTTCGCACCGGTCGTCACGGGAAACGCCTCGATCCCCTTCCGTGGCGTCACGGGAACGATGCTGATCAAGTCGATTTTCGAGCATCCGCTGCGCGTTATAAGTCTCATCTGGCAGCACAGAGCGAACATCTGGGGCGAGCTCTCCCCCGGAGGAGTTCTTGGCGTTCTGTGGCTCCCGTTCACGCTACCGATCCTGTTCGTGGTGGCTGAGGGCGGCCTCGGCCTCGGGGCCCTTCTGGGCTTCGAAACACCTGGGTTCCAGAACGTCGCGCTGGTCACGATGGTGGCGCTGGGCACCGTCGCCATCTGCCTTAAGCTCGCCGGCTGGAGCGCCCGTGGCGGGCGGCGACGGAAGCAGGTCCTAGCTGCGGTGATCGTGCTGCTAGCCGCGAACTCGGTCGCTTGGGCGATCGTCTGGCTGCCCGACGTGGAACGCAACTGGCTCGTAGTCTCGCCGTCCGCCGCGTCTACGATCCGGACGCTCGAGAGAAAGATCGGCCCGCACGACCAGGTTCTCGTGTCCCAGGGCATCAGCGGCACATTCGCGAGGCGCGTTCAGGTCAACGTGATCACGGGAGCCACTATCGCCGTACACATACGTGCTCGCCAGATGTGGGTGGTCTTCGCCCCGCAGGAGGGCGTTGAGTACGACGATTCCGCCGGGATCTTCAACGACATTTCAGAGCTTGAGCAGCGACCAGACGTCCGCGAAGTCGTAGCGGCAAACGGAATCTGGGCGTTTGAGGTGACAACTCCCCATCCCCATGGGATCTTCAGATTGAGTCCCACAAACATCTCATACGCGCCCGGCTGGGTAATCCCTGGTCAGACCGCAAGGCCGGTCCTGAGCGGACCGGAGACTTCGTGGTACGCGGCCAGCACGAACAAGCCGGGGTACGTGGTCGACCACTCCTACTGGCAATCCTTGCCCGGCGTCTACCGGGCATCGGTCGTGATGTCCGTATCTGGCCACACCCACGCCAACTTTGAGGTCTGGGACTCCACCAGCTCGACCCTGCTCGCGCGCTCAGTGATCACCCATACGCACGGTCCAAAGCGGTTCACGCTCAAGGTCCGCCTGCGTCACGTGCAAGGCCAGCCGGCGCTCAGCGGTTTTGGGCCATGGAGCGTGTTGCCGCAGCGGGTGCCGACGGACAACATTGAAGTCCGAGTCTGGTCGCCGGGAACCGGCCGAGTGGCTGTGTATCAAGCCGCCGTGAATCAGCTGTCAGGGCAGCGCTACGACCTGATAACGAACCTGCCGCTTGGTCCGGGCGGAGGCGGCGGCTAGCCGGCGAGCTAGGCGAGCGGTCAGCCCGCCAGAATCCGCTCGAGACCCTCTTGCAACATCCCGCGCGCGTTCCAGCCAAGCTCCCGCCGCGCGCGACTCACGTCCAGACAACTGCGGCGCACCTCACCGAGCCGTTCGGGCTCGAACGCCGGTTCCGGCAGCTTGAGCCCGCGCCGTTCGCCAACCTCACGCAGGACCTCGATCAGGTCGAGCACCGAAGTCTCCTGCCCGTGACCAATATTGACCGGCCCACTGATCTCAGCGTCGGCAGCGAGCAGGTTCGCGGCGACCACGTCGGAGACGTCCACCCAGTCCCGTGTCTGACGGCCGTCGCCGTAGATTCGCGGAGCCCGACCGTCCAACAGGCACCCACAGAAGATCGCCACCACTCCGGCCTCGCCGTGCACGTCCTGGCGCGGCCCGTAGACGTTGNNGGACCGTAGACGTTGCCGTAGCGCAGCGAGACTGTCTGGAGGCCGTGGACGCGGGTGTATAGATCGCAGTAGCCCTCGGCCGCGAGCTTGCTCTGCCCATACGGCGCCAGCGAACGAATCGGATAACCCTCGGGCGTGGGGATCACATCGGCGTCACCGTAGAGACCGCCGCCGGTCGAGGTGTTAACGAGTTTGCGAGCACCGACCGTTCGCGCCGCCTCCAACACGTTGATCGCGCCGAGAATATTGACCTCGGCATCGAGCGCCGGCCGCTCGACAGAGATCCGCACGTCGATCTGCGCGGCGAGGTGAAAGACCAGCTGGGGTCTCATGCGCTCGAAGATCTCGAGCACCCCGGCGCCGTCGCGGGTGTCGATCTGATGCAACTCGGCCCCGGCCGCGAGCGCCCCGGCGAGATTCTCCAACTTGCCGCTGGAGAGGTTGTCGATCACGGCCACGCGGTCACCACGAGCGACGAGCGCGTCGACCAGGTTCGAGCCGATGAAGCCGGCGCCGCCGGTGACTACGCAGTCCATTCGAGCTCAAGGATAAGAGGTCGGCGCTTCTCGGGACAGCCGTGTCAGCGCAGGGCTCTGGCGAACAGCGTGCGACGCAGGAGGGGCGGCCCGCTGGCCGCCCGCACTTCGACCTCGGCGAACCCGAACTCGCCGAGTAGCGCGCGCAGCGAACGAGCGGTGTAAAGGTGGAGGTGGTCGCCCTGCGGTTCTGAGTAGCGCTCGACTCCGTGTACCAGTAGGCGAAGGCGCCCGTGCGCCGGGGTCGTGATCAGCAACCGCCCACCGGGCGCCATCACTCGGCGAAGCTCCGAGAGCCAAGCCGCGGTGTCGGCGGCATGCTCGATCACCTCACTCGCCCAGACCAGATCGAAGCTGTTGTCTTCCAACGGCAGCGGGCCGTCAAACGGGACGCGGCGGAAATCAAGCTCGGGGTACGCGGCGCGCGCGCGCTCCAACGCGGCCTCGGCGACATCCACGCCGGTTGTTGAGGCGCCCGAAGCAGCGGCGAGGGCGCTGAAAAGACCCGCTCCGCAGCCCAGATCCAAGAACCGGTCGCCGGCGCGCAGCTCCCGCTGGAGCAGCGCGCTCCGTAGGTTCCACTCTGGCGCTTGGAGGTCGCGCGGCAGGCGCCTCCAGAGGTCTTCGTAGTAGTCCCTCACCGGCAGCCTGTCGCTCAGCGCTCGAGCAGCTTCTCCATCGCTACGTGTTCGATGTTCGCCTCGACGAACTCACGGCCACGGGCGACGTAGCCGGCCTGCTCATACAGTGAGCGTGCGTAGGTTTGCGCGTGCAGCACGAGCCGATTTGCGCCGCGGGCACGCGTCTGCTCGTCGGCGACACGCAACATCGCCGCCGCGATCCCCCGCCTCCGAGCGGTGCGCGCCACCGCCAGCCGGCTGAACTGGACCGTGTTGCCAACGAACACGAGCCTGCAGGTCGCGACCACAGCATCGTTCTCAACGGCGATCAGATGCGTGGCGTCGTGGTCGCGCCCATCGCGCTCTTCACTGCGGGGCACGCCCTGTTCCACGCAGAAGACCTCGTAGCGGAGCACGAGCGCAGCCTCCATCTCGGCACGCGTCGTGATCCGGCGGATCTCAAACTCAGCTGCCGCGGGCGACGTTTCACTGGGGGTGACTTCCACATGCTCAAGCTTGCCACAGACCGGTCCGTCCGCCGGTCTGCTTAAATACGCGTTATCCTTTTGACCAGGCAGTGGTGATGAGGATGCCGCTGTTCCGAGGAGTTCTCTCAGTGGTTCCCGGCAGTCGCCGTGAGCCGTTTCTTGAGCCGCCGCCATCAATCTGGCGGCTCCGAGTTGTTCGACATTACCTTCCCAAATCTTCTTGATGGGTGATCCCACCCCATTTCCGAGTTCTGCGGCGATCAAGCGCGCGGAACGGCTCACACGTGAGCGATTCGTCTTTGAAGGCGAGAAGCTTGAAGCCGCCCTGGCTCCGGGGTCGGCGCGCCGGCGCGCGCTCGACGCTGCGCTGATCGAGGTTGAGGCGAAACTCAAGGTGCCGTCGCTCGAGTGGCGCCAGGAGTACTCGCTGCTGCTCGGTCTCGAGCGCGTGCTCTCAGAGGAGGAGCCGAAGCTCGTTGACGGCACTGTGCTCTCCGCCCACCAGGTGGACGCGCTCTCGGGCACACTGACGGCGCTGCTGGCCGGCGTGCAGGCACCGGAGTCTGTGGTCGCGGGAACTGTCGATGGCGAGATCGCGGATGGCGAAGATGAGGAGCTCCCCGCGCTTGTCGCCGAGGAGGCACTTGGAGTTGACGCCGAGATCGACGCAGATTCCGGCGCCGACGCGGGCGACGACATCGAGGCGTACGAGGAGTCCGATCACGACGACGACGAGGATTCAGAAGACGACGATTACGCGTCAGACGATGAGGACTCGGACGACGAGGACGACGAGTCGGATGACGACACCGATGACGATGAGCACGGTGACGAAGACGAGTCGGATGACGAAGAGGCCGACGAGGAACCCGTAGACGAGGAAGAGGAGCCGGCTGAGGACGAGGAGCCACAGGACTGGCAGGAGGAAGCGCCTGACCTGGACGAGGACATCGCTCCCGAGGGCGCCGCCGACGACCCCGGAGCGGACCGCCGTTTCTGGTTCGAGCACGCGACCGGCGCCGGTAAGACCGTGGCCGCCGTCGGCTTCGTTGAAGCCTCGCGCACCGGCGGCGTGCTGATCCTGACCCACCGTCGCAACCTCGTGGACCAGTTCATCGGCGAGCTCAAGGACCGCGGCTACGCCGACCGTCTCTGCAAGCCGCTGCTGGTCGGGGAGGACTCATCCAACGGCCCGGTCACGGTCGAGACCTACCAGTGGTTCGTGCGCAACGCCGGCAAGATCTCAGGCGCGTACACGATCGTGATCTGCGATGAGGCGCACACAGCGCTGGGTGAGAAGACCTCTGCGGCGATCCGCAAGTGGCATCAGCCGATCTGGGTCGGCATGACCGCGACCGGCGCGTTGATCGCCCGCCACGTCACTGACCTCTTCCCGACGCAGACTTCACGCTTTGACCTGGCGCAAGCCGCCCGCCGCGGCGTGATCTCGCCGCTGCGCTGCATCCGGATTCCGCCCGGTCCTGGCGTGCGCACGATCGCCAAGGTGCCGCTGCGCCGCGGCGAGGTCGACGTCGAGTTCGACCAGGAGATGCTGGCTGAACTGCTCGATCAGCAACCGTTCAACTACGCGATTGCCGACCTCTACAAGACGCGCTTCAACGGGGTCCCCGGGGTTGTGTACGCAGCCGGCGTACGACATGCGTACAACGTCGCGCAGTCATTCCGCGACTCCGGAATGAAGGCGATGGCGGTATCCGGTGAGACGCCGAAGCGCGAGCTCGCCAACATCCTTGCTGACTACGAGGCCGGCAAGATCGATGTGCTGGTCAACGCCCAGCTGCTGGCAGAGGGCTGGAACAGCCCCCGCGCGACGATCTGCATGCATCTCGCGCCGACAGCGTCCAAGCGCATCTACCAGCAGCGCGTCGGCCGCGTCACGCGCCGCCATCCAGGCAAGGAAGCGGGGATCGTGATCGACTTCGTGCACCCCGCAACCAAGCACGACGACCCCGTCGTGACCTTGCACTCGCTGCTTGACCGTGACGTGTATCGCGGCGGCGCGATTGTCGTCGGACCGGTACGCCGGGGTCGTGGGCGGCGGGTACGAGTGGAGCGCCGGGTGCTACCGGTGACGCCCGATCCGGACCGGCGCAACGAGGTCTTTGAGCGCGA
>PLES01000005.1 GCA_003137075.1 Solirubrobacterales bacterium | reverse complement strand
GGGCATTGCCGTAGACCCAGGCATCGCCGGAGACCCTGTCGAGGTTCGCCTCTTTCTCGATCCAGCCGCCAACAGCGCCTGCGGCAATCGCGCCGAACGCTGTGACGGCGCGGATGCGGCGCAGCGTGACGCCAGATTCGACTTTCGTTTCGCCTGTAAATTCGTACTTCATGGGCGCGTCACGGTTTGATCCCCGCCGCCTCGAACTGGGTGTACGACACAAAAAGTTGATTCAGCATCCGCGCCAGCGCCTCGTCACTCGTGTAAAGCATATCACCCCCGAGCGCGTTCGCTATGATGGTGCAGATCGGCAGGTTCGGGTACCGCTCCACCAGCAGCCCCAGGGTCTCTATGGTGTTCTTACGGAGCGCGGCGGCGTTCATTACAACACCGCCAGGATGCTGACGAGAAGTATCGCGGTGCCGATGACGGGGTGCTTGGAGCCGTACGCCACCATCGAAGACAAAAACAAAAAAGCGGGTACCATTTCAATCTCCTAAGTTTCTAACGTGCGGCCACTACAGCACACCCACCGCCCCCTGTCAACTATGCGTCAAAGGCGCCCTTCGCGGCGGCGATGATCCCCAGCGCCCCCACAATAATCCCCAGGAAGAACCCCGCCAGGAAGATCACGGTAACGCCTTCGCCAGCTCGGCCTTCGTTGCCTCGGCCTTCGCCTCCAGTTTCTTCAAGAGATCCGCCTCATACGCCTCGATGCGCTGGATCACCAGCTCCGCCATGTGCTTGAGGTTGATCTCTCCCGTCACGTTCAGGAAGAACGGGTTCGGGTGGCTGTTCACGCTGGAGCCGGGGCCGCCCGCCTGCTGCAGGGACTGCTTCATCGCTGACACTACCGTCATTATCTTTGCGTCTACACTCACTTCGATACCTCCGCAACCGGTGCGTTCACCGTCACCCGCCACTGATAGTTGTCGACGTTTTTCACATCTACAACCTTCTGGTGGCCCGCCACCGCGCTAACCATCCTACGGTCCAGATACTCCTGCAGCGCCTCCACCATCGTCGCCTTGTTGATGGACCATTCGTTCGTGCCTCTCATGTCTTCTGCTCCTCGTTTGGGATTGATTTATCCTTGAACCAGTGCGGCCACCTCGCTTGCGCGTACTCGACCGGGTCGAACAGGTGCGCGGGGATTCTGAAGTTGACGCACTCGCGTTTCTCCGCTGGGCCCCGGTCGAACCGCACCAGTATGTCATCCTTGAAAATGTCGTACTCAGTTCTCACGGTATGCCACTCTGGGTGGCCGGCGGCGGTTAACGCCGTGTGCAGCATCATCCCGACTACCTTGCTCACCGTACCACCTTCGAGCTGATCTCGATCTTCCGGGCGAGTATCGCGCGCTGCGCGGCGAGAACCTCCTGGTCCGCGGTCACCGCCACCTGGGGCGACTTCGCTTCCTGGTAGCTGAACTCCCACCAGTTGCAGTGGATGCAGGGCCGGCACTCCTTCCCGTGCTGGGGTGGCGCGTCCAAGTTGTTCTCCAATTCCATGTCGATCCCCGCCTTTTTGTCTTCCGCGTTGTCTGATGTCTGTGTCTTGATGCGCGCGACCAGGCGCGACTTCGGGAGGTCCGGGAGCAGCTTCCGCAGCTGCCTGATGCGCTGGTGCGCCTCATCCACCTGCCGCTTCGAGATGTCGCGGTCCACCTCCAAGATCTCCTCCCGGGTGTAGCCCTGCATCGTGAGCACCGCGACCTTCTTGTGCGCTGGTGTCAGCGCACCAATCAGCGCGCTCGCGGATGACTCCGCCGCCGCGATCTCGTACGTCTCGTCGGTGCCCCCACTGATACCCTCCAGAGACTCCTCGGCGGCCGGCAGCTCGTTCCGCTTGAGCGCCTTGTAGGCGTCACGGACCGCGTTCATGAACCAGGTCTCCAGGGTTGTGGTGAGACTGTAGCTGGCGCGGTTCGTCCAGCACCAGAGCATCGCGTCCGCGATCACGTCGTCCCGGTCAGACTTCTGCAGCCCCCGCGACTTCAAAAATCTGTCAGCAGTCTTCGCGGCGCCGCGCGCCAGCTGCATCGTAAAGATCTCCGATGCTGAGTGTGTCAAGTTTGCTCTCCGCTCGTTCGTTGCAGTTTCCACTTCACGCCCACCTTGCTGTGGCCGTCGTGCACCAGCTTCAGTCCGCCACCGATCCTGTCCTTCGAGGCGCGGAGCCAGTACCCTACCTTGATCGGGTTCGTGGGCTCCGTGCACCCCATCTGGATCAGCGCGTCGTGCATTTCGTTGTTGGTGTCCGAGAGGCTACCCACCACCCGCGACATCTCCCCCGCGGTGAAGGTGCGCTCACCGAAGGTCGCGGCGAGCCGCTCAAATATCGGGCCCGTCCCACGCATCTCATCGTCCGTCTCATTCAGCTGCGTAATCACCGGGTCCGCCATACCGAGCCAGATCAACGGATCACGGCAGAGCCGTGACCACGCCTCGAAGCTGGGTAGCGTGACCGGCCCGGTGAAGTCCCCCGGCCGCAGGAACTGATGCAGGGCGTGGGCCCGTATGATCGTCAGCGCATCCACCAGCAGCCGCGCCCGGTGCTCCATCACGTAGCGGCGCGGGTTCGGGATCTTGAAGACGCGCTCCCGGATGTTGTCGGTGTTCGCGTCCAGCCGTATCACGATGCTACGGCGCGCGAGGGCCCCCACGGGTGTGATGTTGTTGCCGGACGCCACCAGGACGGTCTTGTTCGGTATCGCGCTCGTGAAGCTCTCACCCAGCTTACGGTCCTTCCAGACCGTGGCCGTCAGGAACGTCTCAAGGACCGCGGACCGCATCTTGATACCGTCCGGGACGTTGTCGAGCCAGATGGAGCGGTCACCCGCCATCAGGCACGCGTAGAGCGACTTACGGATCTCGTCCTCGTCCGCCACCCAGGGACGGAGCGCCGGCTCCGCGCCGTGCACGATCCGGGCCGCCATCTCCTGCAGGGTCGACTTCCCGGTGCCGGCCATCGGGGCGTCGTAAACGAACATCGGGCAGTGGTCGAGCGCGAGCCGGGCCGCCTCCGCCAGGATGTGGGAGATAAAGGCCGCCTCACTCGCCGGCTCCTTCCACGGGAACTCGTCGAACGGCGCGCGGAGGCGCCCCAGGGCGGCCACAGCGTCGGCCCGGGTGGGCTGGGGCGGGGTGGGCGGGAACTCGATGCTGGGGACGTACAGCGCCCGGCTGATGGGGTCGTAGCCCGTCCCCTCGCAGATGGTCCCATCCTCCCGCAGGAACGGTGAGCGCGCGATGGCGTCCAGCGGCCGGAGGATTGTCCAGCTCTTCAGGTCCATCATCGTAGCTATGTGCTCCGCGCTCGGGGCGGCTGGCACCCACTCACCCTGCCTGGCGTTGTACACCTGGAACTCGGCCAGCTCACCGAACCTCTTGCGGGCCCAGCTGTTGGTCGCCTCCACCAGCATGACCGCGTCCGCGCTCCTCTGGATGGCGCCGTCGGTGTGGGCCTCGGTGGTCCGTACCAGGTGCCCGCCCTGTGTGTAGGCGTGGGGGCTGATGATCTGCTCCAGGTTGGTAACGATGCCGGAGAAGTCGGCGCCGCTCAGTCGGATGATGGGGCGCGCAGGGCCTGCGTCTGGGGGTAGGGTATCGACCAGATCGCTGTTCTCTGATACGGGCGGGAACGCGGATACATCAGCGACGCGCTGGAATCCGCGTTGGTGCGCCATCGTAAACACGTGTCTCCAGTCGGTGCGGGACTGCTGACCCTTGTGTGCGTCCCACCACGCCTCGGCGGCGCCGGGCTCATAGCCCACCGCCTTCCGACTGAAGTCCAGGAACAGCTGCCGACCGTGCGGCTGCAGTGACAGGAGTGAGTACCCCAATTCCGACCAGCTGTCGTTGTCGGGTAGCTTGTCGAGCAGGAACCGGAGCCGCTCCAGTAGGTGCGGCCAATCCTCGTCGCTTATCGTCGTCAGCGTCTCCGTCGTCTGATCCGTCATCGCCCGAGCCGGTGCAGTCGACGCCGGGCTCGAAGTAGTCGGAGCATACTTCGATGTCAGCTTCTCCCATATCGTATTCAGCTGCTCCAGAGTGATCGTCGGTATGCTCGAAGGTAGCTCGGGATACCACTGGTAGCGAGAACCAGATGCATGAGAGCCACACGCTACAAATTGTTGACCGTCTGCGAGGCACTCGATTGCCGTGCCGTCGTCTAGTTTTATCCTGCGTTTCTTGCATGGCTCCTCCATCCTGAACGGCATCAAAACCTTCTTGGAGTTATTACGCCACCGCGTGGACAACTCGCCAATCTCTGCCTTGATGATGCCGCGCACTTCATCTGCTCGCTCGTCGTCAATGTCCACATCGAACGCGTAGATTCCCGAGATCGGGCCGGTGCGTACGCACATGTTCAGGCGCCGATCATTCGCCCAGTAAGCCACCGAGGCGGCGCTAATCTCGCACTTCTGCCAGTCCTTGAACCCGTGCGCCTCACCGTTACCGTTGAACGCCGACGGGATCTTCCCAACCTTCCCTTCGAGGGCGGAGCCCGCGACCACCTTGACGTCGGCCGAGTATGGCACACACGGCAACAGGTTCGAGCCGAGCCAGAGCACCAGATCGAAGTGCAGCCATTCCTCCAGCAATGCGCCAGGGTCACTCATGGATGTTCACGCACTCCAAAAAGAATCGGTCACCGGTAGGTGTCTGGATGTACATCGCGTACTGGCCCTGGCACTCGCTCCCGGGGCTGTGCCCCTGCCCGTGGTTCCCGGTGTCGGGGCGGTGCGGTAGGGTGCCGGCGCACCCAGCAAGCGCCCCGACGGCGAAGAACACAAAGGCCATCTCTCCCCAGAACTTAACCACTGAGGATCACCAACGCAGCTTGGCAGCGCGCCTGGTCAGCGATGATCGCCGACTCACAGTGGCCCGGCTGGAGCCAGTTCAGGAACGCACCGAGCCAGCGAGCCCACAGCTTGGGCAGCGGGCGGCGCAGTTCAAGCCCGCACATCGACGAGATCGTGATGTCGTAGTTGCGCCATATCCAGGTGCAGAAGAGGATGTCGATCCCTCGCAGGATCACGAGGAAGTAAACGTTGCGGAATGTTTGGGCCATCTTAGACTCCGTGATATAACGCTAGCGCGCGGATCATACGCCGTCGTCGCGCTTCGTATCCTGCTGCTTCCCGCAGGGCGTCTGCATGTGGCCGATCCCCGCCGACTGCGCCGGTAGCGACCTACCGATCTCGGCCGCAGACTCCACCGGAAACTGGTCCCCCTGAATACAGTGCAACTTGTAGTCCTGGCTGGTGATGCAGGCACCCATCCACTCCCCGTCGACCACGAGCCCCAGGATCGCCCGGGGTGTGTCCGCGCCCTCGGCCTGCTGCTGATCCAGGTTCACCTTCTCCCAGAAAGCACCACCCAAGCCGGACCCCACACCAACCGCAAGGTACCCGAACGCTACCGCAATTATGGCAGATTTTCTCAATGGATTCTCCTGTGTGATACCTCTAGCAATACACCCGCCCGGGGCGGGATGTCAATCAGCCCCAATCAGGTCGTTATTCCGGTCACGGTGGACGTGCGAGCAGGACTCTACCGCCGCTAGGTGTCGCTGTAGCGACACCCGCTCATGCTCCGCGCACAGCTCCGACCACTCCTCGCGCCCCCGCTTGTCGACGGTGTAGACGCAGCCGCAGTGGCTCGCTACCTTGACGGTACCGCTCACGATTGCGGCGCCTGGATAAACCCGTGGTCGAACGCGTACTCCAGCGAGAACTTGTTCTCGGGCTGGGGCGCGTCGAGGATCTCCACGCTCCAGTCCTCGCTATCTTCGAGCGAGGGTACCCGGTCGACTCCGAGGAAGTGCAGAAGCTCCGCCCTGGCCGTCAGCATCTGCGCCTGCAGGTTGGGCTCGGCGCGGATCTGCGCGAGCACGTCCTCGATGGTGCCCTCATATCCGAAAGGGCGGGCGGCCAGCACATCGTAGCTGGTGGTGCGGATGTCGGTCTGTGCCTTGCTCATGTTCGATTCTCCAGTTTTGTTGCCATAGTCAGATCCCGTCGAGAGCGTTCTGCAGCCGCTGCATTGTGGCTTTGTCCCACCACGTTGGGAGCGGACTCTCGTCCATCTCGAACGCCTTACGCTCGTTGTAGGTGACGCTGCTCACCACCGCGTTGTTGGTGCTGGGTGCCCACCAGTCCTTGGCCTGGTACTGGGGCGGGACGTTGACCTTGATGGAGGCCCCCGAGGGTTTGGCTGTCGATGTCACCAGCTGCATCTGCGCGATACTGGAGGCGAGTGAATCGCTGGCGCCGCAGTGCACGCAGATCGGCTGCTTCCCGATCATGCTGTGCTTGCATGTGGATTGTTTCTTGAGAGTGGCTTGGCAGCTGTCGCATAGGCAACTGAGGCTGTACTCGTGCGCGGTCATGCGCATCGTGATCGGGTGGTGGCGTACGTCGCTCATGCTGATGCCGCCCACACTATCGAGGCCAGCGTCGCCACTATGAAAGCCCACAGCAGCCACCGGTCGCTGGGGTGCGTAATAAGGTCGTCGTCATCGTACCCGCTCACGTCAGGTTACCTCGCTGATGATGTAGTTGATTGCCAGGACCAGGAGCGCCCACAGTATGAGCGACAACGGGATACCAAACTTGAGCCCTCGGTAGAAATTGCTGCTCATTGTTCACTGCTCAGTAAATCATACGCGTCATTCGCCTCGATCAGCTGGTTCTCCAGGTTCGCAACCTCCGCCTCCAGCTCCTGGATGCGGATCTTCGCCTGCTGCAGCTCCCAGCGCAGCTGCTCCTCGGTCGGGCTCGGGCCTAGGTACGATTCGGTTCGGGCTAATTCGGATACGTTGGGCATGTCGGTTCTCCAGGTTCTAGGGTCAGGTTAGTTGGTCTCGGTGGTCTTGTCAACGTAATCCCAACTACCGTTATCCCAGCGAGCTAACACTACCTCATCGGCGACACGCTCCAATCGCGCTGCATCAACAATGATGCTCGGGCACGCGCCCCATTCCGCAATTACTTTTTGAGCCGCCCTACGCGCGGCGGTCGGAGTTGATTTGTTGTACCGCACGGTATGTATGCCGTACCGCTCGGTTTCAGTGTTGGACCATTCGAGTATCAATTCAATGGCTGGCTTCATGTCGTTTCTCCGGTTCGTTGCTTCAGTGCGTGTACTCTGACACACCCCTAGCGCCGTGTCAACAACTATTTTCTGCCGCAGGTGCGCTCTTTGCCAGGGCGCCACACCGCGCGGTTGTAGGCCCGGCCCTGGGCGGTGCCCGTGCAGCTGCACCGTATGCGCAGCTTGCCATTGGGGTAGGCTGGGTCATCGAGTACCATCATCGCCGGGTGCAGCTTCCCGCCGTGCGCTATGGTGACCGAGCCCAGGATGATGGCGCCCGAGGAGACGCGGGCGTCGAACTCGGCTTGGCGCTGGTCTTGTGTCTGTTTTGGTGTTTCGGTGTTCATGTGGCGTACTCTGACAGATGCGGCGCGCCGTGTCAACACCTGGTGAGCGTGATCTGCGTCACAGTTTTGTGCGCTCCTCGAACCATCTGTCCTCGCGCGCCCTCGCCTCACGCCCGCGCTGCTCCGCCTCCACCTGCTGCAGGAATGCGCGCCACTCGTCGCGCCTACGCTTGTCGCGTGCCTGCGCCCGTTGTCTCGCCTCCTCTTTGGTCATTGGCATGACTCGATCCTCCAGCGCAATTCGGTGTCGTGCATCCGCCTGATGTCGAAACACAGGTCCAGCCCGAGCCGTTCGGCCGCCCGCAGCAGGTCCTGCTTGGCCTGTATCTTGCGCGCCCTCAGCTCCGCCTTCTTGCGCCTCTTCCACTCGCGCCGGTAGACAGCGAACCGTCGCCTCTTCTCAGCCGCCCTCGCCTCGGGGTCGCTCGGTAGCGGTGTGTGCTTGCCCATAGTGTGTGCCTCCTACCACCAGCTATAACATCGCCAGGTGCCGGTGTCCATCCCCTGGTCTTTGGTTGTTGGTGACGGTGGTGGGGTGATACTCTACTTGTAGAGGGGGGACTCTCAAAGTATTACCACTGTATATATACACACGCACGCGCCCGTGTGTACCGGTAGAGTATCACCCCACCACCGTCACCCGGCGCGCTAGCCCGTGCGCCTCTGCTCCTGGCCTGCGGGGTGGGTACTACCCACCGCTACCCATCCTGCTCCTATCCTGTATACTAATTCCAGCGATAACCGATTACGGATCGGTTATCGCTACAGCTCCTGCTCCTAGCCTGCGGGACCACCAGAGCACCCCAGCTCGCGACGTGCGGCACTGCAGCACGATCTTCGGGCGCTTCGATGTGCTGACCGTCACACGCTCGGGTCAGCCGAGCCCCCGCTTGGAGTGTAAAGGACCGTTTATACTCCTCGACCCAGCCCAGGCAGCCGCTCGGCTGCGTTGTTCCACGCCCTGGTTGAGAATGCTAATGATAATCATTCTCATTTGTATCTTGGTCGCCAGGTCGGACCATCCCGATGACATAATACTTTTCAAAACCCCCACAGGGATCGGCGGTAACGGTAACGTCCGCATCGTCGCGCCGGGGGCGGAAATCGTTTAGGTCTACCCCGACGGCCAGGAACCATCGTCACCATCACCACACCCGATACCATCGTCACCATCACCATCTTGACCCTGGGGCCGGAACCCTGTAACTTGCCCTAAGTAGGGTGAGCAGGTACCCTAATTTTTGAAAAATTTTTCCGCAACGCAACATCGGGGTTTACCGTGTCGGACTACAACTACTGGGCAGAGGCCGTCAAGCGCGCCACCTCACCGCACCTGGAGCCAGGCCGCCGGAAGCACCTCGACAAGCTGCGGTCGCTACGTGATAGCGGTGACGCGGAACGGTACCGAAAGTACGGGCTCTCGGTTACCGGATACCAGAACCTCCTCGCGCAGCAGAATGGCGTCTGCGCNNAGCCATCGGTTTCTTGCGCGAGAGTCCGCTCCTGGCTCGCGCAGCCGCGACGTATCTGGAGCAGCAGCTAGCCAAGGAATTGACTGGTGACTGAAACGAACGAACAGACACAGACACCGCCGGCCGCCAAGGCGCCACCGGCAATGTTCACCCGGGAGAACCTGACCGCGCTATTCAAGTGCAGCCACGGGGAACTCGGTCGCCTGCTCGCCCGGAAGATGGCGCCGCTCCCGGTAAGAATTGACGGGCAAATTTGCTGGTATATCGACGAGGTACAGAACGCGACCCCGCAGGTGATGCGCACCCTCGAACGCTGGAAGGCGCGCAGGTGAACCGCAAGCGATGGCGGCGGAAGGCCGGCGAGCGCCGCGCGAAGCGGGACGCCGAGACAGCCCGCCAGCGCTTCTTCGCGTGGTTCGCGTGGAAGAACGTATGAGCGCCCTCGGCCGCTACAAGATCCAGGTCTGGTCCACCGGCCAGCGGCGCTGGCGAACAGCCTACTGCCGCTCACCGGGGAACCTCGAACAGAACCGGGCCCTGCTGCGGGCGCACGGGTTCAAGGTGCGGTGATGGGATTCTACACCGACCGCTCGCCGACGGCGCACGCGACCGAGAGACTGCACCAGCGCTACTGGCGCTGCGAGCACTTCCCGAGCGCCACCGAGAATTTCTTCGAGCGCCACGACTGCGCCTGCCGGGACACCAAGCTGGAGCCCTGGCACAACGGGACACACCGCCGTGGATGACCGCGACTTTCCGCTCACGATGAACAAGCCGGAGCGGCACCAGTTCGCTCTCGACTGCAAGTGTGAGGGCTGCGTCGCCACCCGGATACGGCAGCAGGACTGCCAGGCCCAGCGCGGCCACAGCATGATCGGGAAGCACAACAAGATCTGCGTCCACTGCGGCTGCACCGAGCAGAGCCAGGCAAAGTACGCGGAGCAGATGTCGCCCCAGCACAGCTGGAACTTTAACGGGATACCTTGAGGTATGCGGTACCGGTCCGCACAAAACCGGAATCGTAGCCGCACAGCCCCTACGATCACGCGCCGCGCGGTACCGCGGACACGCCGACCCCGGGGGTCGGCAACTCAAAACCTAGCCAGCGCCTCTCGCACCAGGCAACTGAAGCCAAAATGCCACGCGCCCTAGGTCGCCGGGATTCGATCGCCCGGCGCCTTTTTTCGCGGTGCGTCCCGGGGACGTCCGGGGCTCATAACCCAGAGACGGGCGCGTTCGACTCGCGCCACCGCAACCAGATTCCGCCGTTCGTCTAAGTGCAGGACGCCGCTGGCCGGAAGTGTGGTGTGCTCCCACACGGCGGATTTTCTTTGATGACTGACATGCCCTAAAATTTTTTTGCTGCTATGCCGCTATGTGCGGTATACCTCGGAACGGTGCAGCAAGAAGTTTAGGGACCGCCGCGCGGGCCCGCGCGACGAATGGACAAGGACGTCCACCATGACAATCATCCTACCGCAGCCGAACATACCGGCGGGTTTGACCGTGATCGAGGCAGTCAACCGGGGTATCCTCCCGCTCGATGTGCGGGTGCTGAACGCCGGGACCGGGCAACCGAACAACACGCTACACGCGCTACTGTCTAGCGGCGCCGTGAAGCACGGGACGCTCGCCTCGACACTGCAGTACGAGACACGTAACGGGTACTGCATGTACGGCGGCTACTGATTTTTCAATGGGTGGTGAGAGACCCGACACGCGCTACAGCGCACGCAATCAACGATAAGGTACTCTCATGAGCATAGGAAATCTTAGCGCCGCGAACGGCGCGCAGCCGGCGGCGGGGCCGCTCGGTGCACCGATCTGGTCGAACGTCGGCACCGCCGCAGGCTCCTCGCCCGTAGGTCAGGCCGGGAACCCGTCACCCACCGGGGGCGTCTCATATTGTGGCGCCAGCTTCGAGTCGGTGATGGCGGCGGTCTCGCGCGGCGAGATCTCCCTGAACCAGCTCCTCGCGGCCGGGAACCAGTTCGGCGGCAACAACCCGAACGCACTCCAGGGTAACCCGACGCTGCTGCAGGGCATGAGCCAGGGCCTCGGGCAGAACGGCACCAACGGCCTCAACGGCATCGGCGCCGGGGGCGGGACCGTGAACTCCAGCATCGCGAGCATCAACACGGCCCCGGGAACCTTCGGTGCCTCGGGTCAGACGAACACCGTCAACCCGAAGCTGGTGCTCTCCGACCCCGGCGTCACGGCGGCGCTCTTGTCCCCTGCGCAATACGGCGGCAACTGAGATGACGATCTACGGACAAACCGACGGCATAGTCGTAGGGCAACCACTGAACCCGAACTTCGGTGCCGCGAACGGTGCCCAGGCCACGACCGCCGGATTCATCCAGCAGCCAACGCAGGCCCCCATTGCGGGCGGGATGCAGGCTACGGGCGTCCAGATGTCGCTCCTCGAAGCGTGCTCGCGCGGGATTATCCCCCGCAATGTTCAGATCGCGACCATCGCCGGGCAGGCGGTGACCCCGGGCGGCTCCGCGCTACAGGGTGACGGGGTGACGCTCGACGAGGCGCTCGCCTCCGGGAACGGGCAGCAGGTAAACCTCGGTGTCCCGGTGCCCCCGAACGCGGGCAACAACACACAGACGACCCTCTCGACTTTGAGCAACCAGGTCTTCGTTGAAGGTATCGCGAACGCGAACGACAGCCTCTCGACCGGGCCGACCCCGACCAACACCGAGTCAATCGTGAGCGCGCCCCTCGCCGGGAGCACCACCACCGCGAACATCACCCTAGCGACGAACGTCTTCCAAGGATAGCGCATGACCATCTTCGGTACCCCGGCGGGGACCCCGCTCAACTACACCGGCTTCCAGGGCACCCAGCCCGGTAACCCGGTCCAGGCCACGATCTCCCCGGTCCAGCCCGGTGTCGGGCTCTTCCCACCCAACTCGAACAACGCGAGCGGGGACAGCCTCCTCGCGTCCGCTTCCCGGGCGGCGCTGCCGCTGAATGCGCAGGGCTCCGGCTACGGGCTGACCTCCGCGGCCGGTGCCGGGACGGGCTCGGGCGGGCAGGCGTTCGCCATCGCGCTCTCGGACGGTGAACGGAACGGCTACGGTGGCAGCGCTGGCGTCGACTCCCTGAACAGCGACCTGAACGGCCAGGGGAGCCTGGGCGCGGGCGGCTCGAACCAGACCGAGGGCCCGACCTCCGGCACCTTCAGCCAGGCGTCGACCCAGCAGCCGGTGAACACGATCACCTACCCGGCGACGAACCAGATCTACGTAGGGTAGCCCATGACAAACTTTTACGGAGTCCTCAACGCGAGCGAGACCAACGTCGGGTACCCCGGCGCGGCCCCGCTCGGTACGCAGATGCAGGGTAACCCCTCGCCCCCGGCGAGCGCGACCCCGCAACCGAACCTCCCCGGGAACCAGAACGCGGTCCAGCAGCTGACCTCGACCCAGGTCTCCTCCGGCAACATCGGCACCAATTCGGTCCCCACAAACGTGAACACCCAGACCGGTACCGACTCACTCCTCGCGCAGATGTCGCGCGGTCAGGTGATCATGGCGGACTCGCTCTACGGTCAGTCGCAGTTCGTCCCCGCGAACGGCGGCGCCGGTCAGCCCCCGGGGGTCGCGGGCGTGGTCCCGGTCACGGCACGGGTCGGTAGCGCGCTCACCTACCCGGCGGCCACCGCCGCACAGAACTACACGGGCAACTGATGACGACCCCGACCGGGCCCGGGATCACGACACCGGCCACGACGGCTACCTATGTCGGCACCGAGTCCGGGCTGGCGGGTGGCGGACAGAACCTTACACCGTACCAGAACGTGTACGCACCAGCCGGGATCGGTGGGGATGTGTGGGGCGCGAACGGGGGCGGGCAAACCGCGATTGCGGGGCCGCTCCCCGCGCTCGCGAACGCTTCCCGAGGGGTCCGGCAAGTAAGCTCTATCTATGACGCAAAAAACAATCTGACGGTTCAGGGCGGGATGTCGTGCGCTACCGTCAACACCAACACACCAGACCAAACCTACGCGGACGACAGCACGCAGCAGGTGTGGACCGCGGACCTTGAGTCGCCGGGTGTGGCGGCCAGCCAACTGTGAGCCAGCAACTCATCATTACGACCCCGGCGAATACCCAGCTGGGCGATTCACCGAAGGCTGCCTTCGATAAGGTAAACGCAAACTTCTCGGAAGTGTATTTGCTGGCGCAGGGTTTGGCGTTCTCAGGTACCGATAGCGGCACCACAAACTCGTACGTGGTGACGGTCAGCGGGTTCCCCGCAGCGCTCACCACGGGGCTCACCGCGCTGTTTGTACCGACCAACACAAATACCGGACCCTCCACGGTGAACGTCGGGGGTACGGGCGCGCAGCCTGTAGTTAACTGGTTCGGGGCCGCCCTGACGGGTGGTGAGATTAACGGTGAGACGCTGCTACGATGGAACGGCACCGCGTGGCAGCTGGTAGCGTCCGCCACCCCGGTGGGGTTCCAGCGAGCTGCCGCGGAGGTGGCGGCCGGCGTTACGCCCACGAGCTACTCATCCAACTTTGGGACGTACTACCGGTATGGCGCGAAGGGGAAAGCCGGCCGCGCGTTCGATGTGACTTTTTCCGGCGCCGTGATGACCAGCCCAGGCGGCGGCTTCGCGAACGCTAAGGCTGGTCAGGTGGCTGTGGTGGTCGACGGTGGCGCGCTGCGCACGGGCGGCCGGCCGGCGCCGCTGATCACAACTATTTTATCCGTGCAGAGCGCGAATCAGATTACGTTGAGCGCGGCCCCGAGCGCGCCCTACACGGTTACCATGACCGGCACCCTGAACGGTACCGCAAGCGTCACCGGCACGAGCGTGAACCCGATTACGTCAGGTATCGGGCTCACACGCTCCTGGACCGTGTCAGGTACAGGTATCGTAGGCGGCACACAGGTAACGGCCACCACCAGCTCCACGTTGACGATCTCCCCAGCCGCCTCCGGATCGGGGGCGCAGACGTTGACGCTGACGGCGCCCATAGAGGTATGCTTCGGGACGGATGACAGCACAGCGATCCTCGCGGCGCTGAGTTTGCCGTTCCCGATTACAGACGTACTAGACAACTTTTTGGTTACGCAAACGCTAGGGGTGGCTGCCTCGGCTACTGGCGGGGCCGGCTGCAACAACATCAGCACACCGAGCGCGCTCTACATTAGCGCGATTTCTGGGAACGCTTCGCATTGCGTTGTCGTTACTGGCGTCGACCGCGGCAACCTGCCCACGCTGGTGGGCCTCCGATACCTTCCGGTTGAGGTGGATATGGGGGAAGTAGATTGCTGCAACTCTGGGCTCGACGGGTTCAGCCTGGGCCCATCGATGGGGTCCCGTATACGGGCACGCATTACGAACGCGTACCGGAACGCGTTAGGTGAATTTTTCCTAACAGGCGGCACCTGGCAGGAAGGGAACAGCGTCTACATAAACTGCGGACGCGCTGGCCTTCATTTTCACCACAAGGTGACGAAGTCTAACAGCTCGTACCAGAACCTGGGCTCGTACATTATCTTGGGGAGATCCCCGGGACTTAACTCAGTGTTTCTCGGCATCAACGCCGGCACCCAACCAGACCAGTGCGGTGGAGCAGTTCGACTTTATTCGTCGGGTAATACCGTGGCTGACGGCGGCATGCAGGAGAACACCTGGGGCTCGTCGCAGTTTAATGAGTTTGACGGCGAGCGTAGCGTGGCACTCTCATTCGGTTCAGACATCTGTAGCAGCGCCATAACCTTTGTAGACGTTACCCAGTCGTACGTCATTGAGGGCGCGGCATCGTCGGCCGGAAGTAACAACTATCTGTCCAACTCGTTTGACCATTCGACTATTGAAGATATTTCGCAGACGTCTGACGTACGCGGCGGGTACCAGTTTTATGCGATGACGAACACCAACGTCACCGGTCTCACCGTCGGAGCCGTGGCACCAGGTTCGTGGGGTCAAACCTACGCAAACCAGCTGATCCTCGCGGGCGCGGACGATCTAGTGCGCTGGAGACAGAGACTGAGCTACCCCGGCATCCTGTTGCTGGGCGACCAGCAGGCTGGTGGCGCGGCGACTAAATTTTTTGCGGCGGGCTACCTCGGGCTGCCCGCAAACACGCAGGCATCTGGGTACACGCTCGTTGCTTCTGATAATGGCAAAGTTATCCAGATGACCAGCGGCGGGGCCGTGACGGTCCCCCAGAACATTTTTGTACAGAACAATGTGGTGTCGGTGATAGCGTTCGGGGCGGGGTGCACTGTCGCCCAAGGGACGGGGGTTACTCTTTCTTGGTACAACGGCACCACGTTGGTGACCGGCACCCGAACAGTAGCGAATGGCGGCTCCATGGACATCGTTTTCCAGAGCGCAACAACCGCGCTCGTTACGCGAGCGACTGGCGTAACGTGATTGGCACATAAGGAGACTTTCAATGTCGATTTTCATCACTTTGCTTCCCTATCTTGTTTCGTTAGTTGTCGGCGGTGCCGGTGGCTATCTTTACGGTGCCAAGGTAAAATCTACCGTGGCCGCCGACGTAGTGAAGGCCGCCGCTGTGGCCGACACCGTCAAGGCTGACGTTAAGAAAATTTGATTTCATGCAATCGTAGCCACACTACGGTTGCTGCTTATCCGTCAAACAACATGGCGGCGACGATGATACTGCGCGCGAGCGCGAGGATATTTTCATGACAGCATTGGGCGTCTTCCGAGACGATTTCTATAACGCAGCCGCAGTATTGACGGAGACCCAGTACACCGTCACCGCGCAGGCGGCCGGTACACTGTCGGCGGCGGCGATTGCCGGCGCGCGTCTGTGTGCTGTGCTCACCAGCGGCGCCACCGCGCTCACGACCGACACCGCGCTCAACATCATCGCGCAGATCCAGAACGTTGTCGCGACTGCGTACAAGCAAGGTCTCGGCAGCTTCGCGGCCGGCGTCAACCCCCCGACCGGCGCACCGAACCTGTTCAACACGACCTGGACACTGCAGATCGTGAATATAAACGCGGGCACGCTTACGCTGACCGCGGGCACGGGTGTCACCCTCGCGGGCACGACCACCATAATCACTGGCGCCTCTCGCTGGTACCAGGTCACGATCACGTCACCGACCACGGTCACGATCCAGGGCATGTTCCAAAGCGCCGGCCCGTTCGTCGCTTAACTCAATTTCAACAGAAGGATTTTTTCACATGGCAAAGCATTCAGACACCCGCGGCGACAAAGCCAACATGAAGGGCGAAGAGTACCTCAGGGGCCGCCGGGCCGGCGTCGAGAAGACGTACGGCAAGGAAGGCGCACCGTACCGTGGCGTTGGCTCGAAGTGGGGCGGCAACTCCGCCGAGGCCACGAACCTGGCGAAGGGCGAGGGCAACTCCGGCGGGAACGAGGAGCTGGCCTCGGCCGCGCGCTCGCTGTACCAGGACGCGGTCCACAACCGCGGTGACAAGGACGGCGACAAAGCGCTCACCGAGCGGTAAGTGCCAAGCGTCTCCCCAGCTCAGGCCCGACTGATGCGGGCCGCCGCTCATGGCTGGAAAAAGCCAGGGGGCGGCGGCCCGTCGGTCGCCGTTGGGAAAGAATTTATGAAGGCCGACGAGGCCAAACGGAAAGGTGCCCGCACGAAAGAGCAGCGCGCCGACCGGAAGCAGGCGATGAATAGCTGGGCTGAAGGAAAGTAAATGGGCATCTTCAAAGAAAAGAACAGCGAGGGCCGCAGCTTCAAGCACGTCGAGGGCAAGCGCTCCGGTGACGGTGGCAGCGGTACCGAGACCAAGAAGGTCGCGAAGCGCGCCCACAAGGGCGGCCAGCGCCCGGGCACCGGCACCGCCGACAAGCAGGCGCCGCACAAGCAGCGCGAGCCCAAAGAGCTGAAGCACGTCAACCAGGGCGACATCATCAACGAGTGGTGCTCAGGCAAACGAGGGTCATACAAGTGAGCGTCGATACAACTTTCCAGCCGAAGACGCCCACCTACGCGGTGGACAGCTCGGCTGCGGTCACGATTGACGGCAGACAGGCCGGCGTCACCTCGTGGCGCATCCGCGCTATAGGGCTGACACCCGCCGCCGCCGCCGCCGTCACAAGCGTATACGTCAAGTGGGCGCAGGGCGGAACCACCGCACCGACCGCGGCAGCTGCCCCGGCTCTCGGCGCACCTATAGCCAATGAGATCGGAGTGAACGTCGGGCAGACCGTGTACATCGACGGCATCGGCGCCTGGCTGCAGTTCATTGCGAGCGGATTGTTTGCGACGCCGGCCTACGTGGAGATCACAGGCGGACAAGGAGGTTGCAGTGGATAACGTTGCCCCGATGCTGGGCGCCATCCTAGGCGTCAGCAAGACCCCGAAGGGTCAAGACAAGAAGCGCGCGGCGAAGCCGAAAACGTACGGCGTCAAGGGCCGCCACGGGAAGACGCACCGGGTGACTAAAGGCGAGGGCTCCGTCACCGAGCCGATGCAGCAGCACGGTGAGCTGGCGTCCGCCAAGGAGCCGGTTGCGGTACTCGGCGAAAAGAAGATGATGAAGGAGCACGCGAAGCAGTCGATCCGGCATGCGACCGAGAGCTGGGTCTCGGGCCACGTCACCACGAAGGAGCTGAAGGCGGTCCACGACCGCGCGAAGCACGTCCTCTCGGGGAAGCGACCGCACGAGTTTAAGGGCCCGAGCGGCGAGCGCTCCTTCAGGAAGATGAAGTGATCATCGTCACACAGATTCGGATGGGGATGTGCTACTGCGGTATCCGAATGGATCGCTCGTGGCGGTAGGCTGATATGCCGCAGATTGGAAATAGGTACTTGCAGGGAAGTCCCATACTTCCGTTTGCAAATGTTAAAGCCTACCCGAACACGGATTTGTTCTTTGACTTGCAGTTCGTCGACCACACGAACACGCCGGTCGTACCGACGTCGATAGCGCTGGAGATCGACGACATATCGAGCGCGAGCGTGGCGATGGCGAACACGCCGGTCACGCTGAACTANNATGGCGAACACACCGATTACGCTGAACGCGGCGGGCGCGGTCGGGACCGTAGGGTCACCGTTCACGTACCCGGCGTTCGCGTCCTCGATGTACCTACAGGTGCTCGCGTCCGCGTGGCAGATGACGTTCCCCTACACCGGCTCACAGCTGTGCCAGGTCGGGATGCAGTTCACTGCCGTCGACACCGTGACCGGTCAGCCGTTCACGTCGACGTCGATCATTGCGATCATTGAATTGTGCGCGCTCGCGACGGTGAGCGGATTCGCGTATTGATCCTAAAATAACTTCGGTCGTAATGTGAGGTTACGAGCTTATGGCGAAAGTAGATTTCAGCCAGCGTCTGCTGGATGACCTGATTGCAGTGGCGCTACTCGACAAGGCCGAGGGCGTCATCAAGCTCCCCAATTGGCAGCGCACGCTCCGCGGCGAAGTCGTCGCGGTCGGGCCTGGACGGATGCTCCCGCTCGGTGAGCGCGCACCGATGGAGACCAAGGTCGGGGACGTGGTGACGTTCGCGGCGACCGCGGGCATGGATTCGGACTACGGGGTCGGCCAGAAGATTCGGCTTATGCGCGACACCGATGCGGATGCAATATGCAGCTGACACCAGAATTGGAAGACGTCGGCCGCCGCGTGCGCGTGCTCCGTGACCGCGTGCTCCTGAAGCCGCTCCCGTATGTGCATCCTACTTTGTTGACGCCGGGAATTGAAATTCAAAAAGGCGTCGTTATAGCGGTAGGCTACGGACGACGCACGCGACGCAAGGTCGCGTTCAACCAGTCTAGCTTGTTTGCTGGGCGGACGCTGTACTTTGAAGACGGAGATGAAACGGGTGAAATCATTCCTATGCAAGTCAAGCCTGGCGATGTGGTGGAATTTTCATTCCGCAATATCACAGTGGTTGACTTCGACCGCGTCGGCTTTCCTGGTATCGGAGATCTTGCGTTCGTTTGGCAGAAAGCGATCTACTCGATAGATCCCGACGAGTCCCTGAACGAGTGCCTGCTCTGGCAACAGAGCGCGGGCTACGACCGGCACGGGAATTTCATGTCAGGGGCAGAGGATTGGCATCGCGCGTGAGCTACGCAGACAACCAATACGGCAGCATGGCGAAAGCTAAGACGCCCGGCGCCCCGAAGCACCCCTGGGGGAAGTGGCCCAAGATCGATCCCTCGACGGTGGCCCCGCTCCGTGACGGGATACCGAACATGTACGACTACGTCCCGACACGGTTCGTGTCGAAGGACGAGGCGAAGGCGCGCGGCTGGAAACATTTCTGGACCGGCGAGATCTGCGTCACCGGCCACCGCGCCGCGCGCTACGTCTCGAACCCGAGCGAGTGCGTCGACTGCATGAGAGTAGAGAAGGGGAAGCCTACTGTCTACGGTAAGGGCGTCCCCGAACTCGAAGAGGCGCGCCGCCGGAACTACACGCAGAAGAATACGCAGACCCTGGTCGGTCCGCCGACGCCGAGCCTCTCCGAAAAGAGATTTTTGGAGAAGTACGCGGAGCTGAAAGACTTCGCGCTCGCCGCGGAGGCGGTCGGCCGCAACGAGACAGAGTTCCTGGCTACCTTAAGCTGGAACAAAACCTTCCGGGACGCGGTGAACCTCCTCGAAGAGAGCCTCGGCATCACCCGGACACCCCCCGTGACCGCGGAATTTGACTGGACCGAGGACAAGAAACGAGTTTTTTTGATCACGTACGCCAACACGGCCGACGTGAAGCAGGCGCTGCGCTCGGTCGGCGCCACGAATGTGCAATTTCAGACTGAGATCGGCAAAAATTCTGAATTTCAGCGTGATTTTGAGGACGCCGGCCTGATGGCGAAGGCTGTCTTCGATCACGCGGCCTCCGCGGCGGCGGTAAAGGGCGACGCGCGGATGCTGGGGCGTGTCGCGGCGAACCTTTTCCCTGAAAAGTACGGCGAGAACCTAAAGATGGACCTCAACGTCAAGCAAACCCTCAACGCGGACCAGATCAATGCGCAAATTACCAACCTCCTATCAAGATTTGATAGACAGGGTCTACTCTCCGCTCCCGACGAGTCTGAAGGAGATGCTGTCGAGGCAGAGTACCGGGAAACTGAACCTGTCGGAGCAGACGAAGCTGCTGAGTTGGTTGGAGCAGAGAGCGCAGACCCAGGACCAGACCCGAATAGTGACCTGGTTTCAGGACCCGGGTGACCACCCGTCCCTCAAGAATTGCCCCCTCGGGAGGAAACACTACCCGAAGCAGATGCAGTTCTTCGCGCTGGAGAAAACCGACGACGAGATCGCGCTATTTGGCGGTAACCGGACCGGGAAGACGCACTGTGGGTGCTTTGCGGATGCTCTGCACCTCACCGGGCTCTACCCCGACTGGTGGCCGGGCCGACGCTACACGCACCCGATAGATATGTGGGTCGCGACGGACACCGCGAAGAACACGCGCGACATCTTGCAGGAAAAGTTTTGCGGTAAGCCTGGACAAGAGCAGGCGTACGGCACCGGGATGATCCCCGGGGACCTGTTGGTACGGCGTACGGTGAAGCACGGCCTCGCCGACGCCTTCGAGTCAGTGTTCGTGCGGCATGTGTCCGGCGGTATCTCGACGCTTCAGTTCAAGTCGTACGACCAGGGACGCGAAGCCTTCCAGGGTACGCGCCAGCATCGCATTCACTTGGACGAAGAGCCGAAACTGGAAATCTACACCGAGTGCCTGCTCCGACTCATGAGCACGGTCCCGGGTGAGGCAAACGGGACACTGGTACTGACCGAGACCCCGCTGTTAGGGGTCTCCGATTTAATGATCACCTTCATGCCGGACCTGTCACCCGAGCCGGACGCGCAGCCGATGCAGGCGTGGCAGCTGGGCGAGCAAGAGGAAGACGAGGAGATCGCGATTGAGGAATCACATTGAGCCGCGCCGCGATATTCCTTGACATGGACGACGTTCCGCACCTCGGCGAAAAAGAAAAGAAGCAGATCCTCGCGGGCGTACCGTCGTGGCAGCTTCAGGCACGCAAGTCCGGTATCCCAGGGCACGGTGTCGGCGCCATCTACCCGATACCGGAAGATGTGATGCTGGTCGACCCCTTCGACATCCCCGCGCACTGGCCGCGCTCGTATGGGATGGACCCGGGCTGGAACTGCACCGCGGTGATCTGGTTCGCGTGGGACATCGACAACGGGTTCAGGGACCCCACCGGCACCACACGGTACCCGGCGGTGGCGTACGACGAATACTACCGTGGTCAGGCGGACCCGGCGGTGCACGCTGCGGCGATCAACCGACGCGGCCCCTGGATTCCCGGTGTCATCGACCCCGCCGCGCAGAAGGCGCGCGGCACGGACGGCGAGCTGCTGATCGACACATACTGCCGGCTCGGGCTCAAGGTCAGCAAGGCGGACAACACGGTCGTCACCGGCCTCGTGCAGACCTGGGACATGCTCTCGACGCAGCAGCTGCGGATCTTCAACACGCTACACAACTGGCGGAAAGAGGTCCGACTCTACCGGCGCGATGAGAAGGGAAACATTATAAAAAAGAACGACCACCTGATGGACGCTACACGGTACAACGTCATGAGCGGGTTCGATGTGGCGAAGGCGCCCCCAGCCAGCGATGGCGGGCTCCCCTGGTTCTCGTGGTCCCCTGAGATGGCGACGCATGGTGGCGTGTGGAGTGGGTGAAACCGATTGACGAGGTGGAGGCAGACTTCCGCCGCCGCGGCGTGTTCATGCTAGTGAACGTCCACGACAAGAAGCTGATGTTCTTTGGTTACAAGAAGAACACGGTCGACATTAACAAAATGATCGACTCGCTGCGTGGGCGCAGCCACGAGATGACAAATTTTTTAATCGCGAGAGCGAAAGGTAAGGGTGAGACCACATGAGCGTTACATTGAAATTGCAGCACGAAGAGGGGTTACGCCTGCGTCAGCAGTCGGCCCACAAGACCGAGCACAAGGACGAAAAAACCGGGGCGGTGTCGACCACCACCGAGTGGCGGTTCGTGAAGCGGCCGGGCTCGGACGGCAAGATCACCGAGGAGTGCTCCCAGGACGAGGACCCGCGCCGCGTTGACTCACACGGCCGGAAGCTGCAGCTGGGCACCTACACCCTCCACATCACCGCCGGCATGAACAACCTCGTGATCGAGCGGAAGGGTAAGGTCGCGCCGTACAGTTTCAAGAACCCGGCGATCCGGAACCAGGTCCGTGTGCAGCACCAGCGGCTGCTCCAGAGCGGACGTAAAACAAAGGACGGGAAGGAAGTGCACGAGTGGAAGAACGATGGCCCGGCGAAGTACGTCCCCGCGAATACCTTCGACGGTGTCTACGTCGGCGACGGCCAACGCGCAATTTTGGATGAGTGCCCGACGTAATGACGGGCAACTCGGGCGACAACTGGGATCTGATTGGGGACGTGCCGGGCGAGCGCGGCCGTCTCCCCCACTCGCCTGGGTTCGAGATCGAGGACGAGGGCGCGCTCATGTCGCGCATCAAGAACTTCTACGACGAGGGTGTCGGCGCCTGGGAAGAGAACCGGCGCATGCACTCGGAAGACTTGAACTTCATCTACAACGCCGAGGCGCAAGGTCAATGGGACCCCGTGGTGCTGCAAAATCGCCGCGGGAAACCTTGCTACACCTTCAACCGGTGCCTGCAGCCGGTGAATATGGTGGTCGCCGACATGCGGCAGACGCGCCCCGCCGGCAAGGTCCGCCCAGCGTCAGACGGCGCCTCCGAGGCGGTGGCAGAGATCTTCGCCGGCCTCTGCCGCTCCATCGAGCAGGCGAGCCGCGCGGACCAGATCTACAAAGAACAATTCAAGTTCGCGGTGGCGGGCGGCTTCGGTGCCTGGCGCATCATGCCGACCTACATGCAGGACGACGGGAAGGGTGCGTTCTCGCAGGTGCTCCGCGTCATCAACATTGCGAACCCGCAGACGGTGATATGGGACCCGCAGTGCGCCGACGCCTGCGCGGGAGACGCCAACCGCTGCATCGTCGCGGAGCGGATCTCCGACGACATCTACGACAACCTCTACGCCAGCGGCGACAACCCCCGCGGGAACCGCTCCAGCTTCAACGTCTCCCGTGACAGCTACGGCTGGTTCACCGACAAGGAGGTTCGTATCGCGGAATACTTCGAGCGAGTACCCCGAGAGAAGTGGATCGCGCAGATGACCGACGGGAGCGTCGTCGAGTACGACGCCGACCTACGAGCCACCGAGAAGCACCTCGACGAGAAGGGCCTCGACGAGTCGCGCGGCGTCGTCCGCATCGCCAAGAACAAGAAGACCGGCGAGAAGATGATCCGCAAGACCGTCAAGTGGCAGGTGATGTGGGTCAAGGTCGACGGCTCGAACGTTCTAGAAGGACCGTACTACTACGACTGGAAGCGCATCCCGGTCATCCGCTGCCCCGGGCGCTACATCAACATCGAGGGCCGCAAGAAATTCCAGTCGCTGGTGCGCCACTCGAAGGACGCACAGCGCAGCTACAACTCCCGCGCCTCGGACATGATCGAGCGTAGCGCGCTCTTGCCGAAGGCTCCGTACCTCGTCACCGAGGCGATGATCAAGGGCTACGAGAACGAGTGGAACCAGGCGAACGTCGCCTCCCGCCCGTACCTGCCCTACAACGTAGACAAGAACGCGGAGGGCGGCATGCCCTTCCGTACGCCACCCCTCGACCTACCGCAAGGCGCTATGGCGCTCGCGCAGATGTCGATCCAAGATATTCAGGCAACCATCGGGTACTTTGACCCGGCGCTTGGTAACGCGGAGGACATGAACCGCGTGTCGGGGAAGGCGCTCGTGCAGCACACGAAGCGCTCGGACCTGGGCAGCTTCGAGTTTATCGACGGCTTCAGCTCCGCGCTGCAGCTGACCTGGGAGATGATGGTCGACATGATACCTACCGTGATGGACACGGAGCAGGTTGTCCGTATCATCGGCCAGGACGGCGCCGAGAAGATGGTGGAGATCAACAAGGAGCACCACCTGACCGGCGACATCATGAACGACCTCTCCGAGGGCGCGTACGACGTCGAGGTGGTCATCGGGCCCAGCTTCCAGTCGGCCAGGCAGGAGGCGCTCGACACATTGATCTCGTTCGCTGAGGCGATGCCGAGCGCGGCCCCGGTCATCCAGGACCTGATCGCGAAGAACATCGACTCCCCGGACGCGCAGGAGATGTCTAACCGTCTCCGGATACCGCTGATCCAGCAGGGCATCGTCCAGCCGAACGAGAAAGAGAAGGCGGCCGGCGTAGGCAACAAGAAGAGCCAGCAGCAGCAGATGCAGGAGCAGCAGCAGCAGCTTGAGATGCAGCTCCTCCAGGGCAAGACACAGAAGATGGCAGCGGACGCGCAGATCGCGCAGTCGCGCGCGCAGGCGAGCCCGATGGAGCAGCAGAAGATCCAGTTTGAGACCGCCGGGAAGCACCTCGCGAACATCAAGCTGGCGCACGAGATCGGGGCTGACCAGAAACAGCAGCAAACCGACGCGCAATCCGCGCAGATGGATCTCGCCGCGAAGCACGTCGGGAACCTACAGGACCTGACGCACCAGGCGCAGCAGCACCAGCAGGACCAGCAGCAGGTGATGGCGCAGACCACGAACGCCGAGCGCCTGAAGCACGCGCAGGCGATCATGGAAGCGAACCGCGCCCAGAAGCAGCACGAGCTGGAGATGACCCGCGCCGCGCAGGCGCACGAGGCTGAGATGGAGCGCCAGAAGCAGAAGCACGCGCTCAACCTGCAGCACACGAAGGAGTTGAATGAGCAGAAGGTCGCCGCCGCGAAGGCGCTGGCCGCTGCGAAACCGAAGAAGGCCAAGAAGGCCGCTTGATTTTTTGATGTCTGGTGGGACCGCCTCGCGACGGCGTACGTCGTGTAATTCAGGAGACAACACATGGCCTTTTCACGCGAAGATTTGGAAAAATACGAGAAGCAACCGCAGAAGCAGGTAGACGACAAAGTCAACCCGTTCCGTGGTGCTACACCGGCCCGCGCCGCCGACCCGGCAGCTATCGCTGCGGTCGCCGCCGGCCAGTCAGTTGATGCGACCCAGGGCGACACCGCCCAGGGCGCGACGTCAGTCGATGACGATACCCCCATCGTTGATGAAGACGGAACACTCGGCGACCCGACCGACTCGGGTGAGGGGACTTCGGACGATAGACGCGGCACACGTCCACCGCATCCGCCGATCTCAGCGGCGAATCGGAACCCAACAAGGACCTGGTTGGCGAGCAAGAGGAAGAGGAACCTCGCGCTCGGCCGGCGCCCAAGAAGGGGTCTGCTGAGGAACGCATAGTAGAGCTGAACGATCTGCTCGAAGGCACGAAGATATTTGGCAAGCATATGCAGACCCAGCTGCAAGACGCACTCGCGGAGCTGGAGAGGTTGAAGGGGGGAGGGAAACCGACCGCCGCACAAGCCAACGCTGCAGCTGCACCTCCTGTTGTGGAAGACGAGCCGATGCCGGACCTTGCTGACCCGGATGTCGCCTTCGACAACGACAAGTACCGCGCCAAAATGCAGAAGTGGTCACGTGACCAGGCGAAGATTGCTGCTCGTGAATTGATTCGCGAGATGTCGGGAGCTGACGAGGCGGCCAAGCGCCGCACGGAAGTCGAGAAGAAGATCGCGGAGTTTGCGAAGGCAACCCCCGACTACGAGGCAGTCGTCACCAAGAACCCGGTCCTGGCTCAGAACCAGCTGGCACCGGACGCAGGTATCGCCGTAGCGCAGTCTGAGTACACCGCCCGGTTGCTGTACAAGTTTGGGAAGGACACCGCGCTCGCCATCAGGACGGCGAAGCAGTCCCCGGCCCAGCAGCTTATCACCATCGGCCGGATGATCGCGGAATGCGAAAACGAAGACCGCTCAAAGGGCAAACAGAACGGAAACGGCTCGAAGTCCTCTGCGCAAGCAGGACAAACGAAGTCCATCACCAAGGCGCCTCCTCCCCCGACCCCCACCAGGGCGGCCGGGCGTGCACAGTCTCGCGACGTCGTCGACCCTAACATGTCGATGGAAGAGTTTGCGAGAATGCACAGGGGAAGCAAACAATCGGCCCGCGACCAACATCGGAAGATGCGCGGGCTGAACTAAAATATCGGAAAAGGTATAAATGGCTAACTCACTCATCACCGCTCAATGGGTTGCACGGAAGGCTCTCGTCCTCCTGCACGCCAAGAGCAACTTCACGGGTCGCACGAACCGTGACTATCAGAGCTTGCTGCCCGGCCCCATCAACGGGGTCATCCTGGGTCAACAGCTCTCCATCCGTCTCCCGTTCCAGTACACTCTGCGTACTGGTCCGCAGATGAACGCGCAAAACAGCGTCCAGCGTTTCGCCACGTTGCTGGTCAACCAGCAGCTCGGCGTCGACATCAACTTCACCTCGGTGGAGCGCGCGATGTTGCTGAACAACTTCGAAGAGCAAGTGTTGGAACCTGCGATGGCGCGCCTCGCGGCCGGCATCGAGAACTTCACCACGGGCCAAGTCAACAACGTCCCGAAGTTCACGGGCGCCTTCAACACCACCGCGACCTACGACCAGCTGCTCCAGAACGAGCAGTATCTGACGGAAGCGCTGGCGCCGGAAGACGACCGCCGGACCTTCACCGCGACCCCGCAAACCTCGCGGTACTTCGTGCGTGACAACAAGGGGTTGTTCAACCCCGAGTCGACGATCTCCGACCAGTGGCTCGAAGGCGTCATCGCCGACAAGGCCGCGGGCTACGTCTGCTTCCGTAACACGAAGCTGCCGACGCACGTCATCGGAACCTTCGGCACCACCTCCGTCCCCGTTGTGAACGGTGCCGGTCAATCGAACCCGGGCGCGGGCAACGCGTTCGTTTCGACGTTCACGATCAACACGAACGGCTGGCAGGCGGGTGTCACCACCCTCAACGCTGGTGACGTGATCAGCATCGCGGGCGTGAACGAAGTCGACCCCGAGACGAAGGCGTCCCTGGGCCGACCCAAGCAGTTCGTCGTGACCGCGACCATCAGCGACACCGCTGGCGCGATTGCGATCCCGATTGCTCCGGGTATCATCACTGGCGGCGCCTACCAGAACGTGGACAACGTTCCGGCCACGGGTGCGGCCATCAGCGTATTCGGCCAGAGTGGCTCCGCTGCCCTCACCGCGCTCAACGGCGCGCTGATCAAGCAGTCGCTCGGCTGGTACCGGGACGCGATTGTGTTTGCGAACCCCCCGATGCTCGACCTCAGCCCCCTCGTCAAGATGACGGCTGCCGAGAGCTTCGAAGGGTACAACATCCGCTTCGCGCAACAGTGGGACGCGTCGAACGACGTGCTCCCGGCTCGCCTCGACTCCATTGTCGGCGCCGTGCTCGCTTACCCCGAGCTGGCTGTCCGGAACATCGAAGTCGCGTCGGCTGCCTAACCCATAGGAATATAGAAAATGACTAACTACCAAGTTGGATATGGGCACGGTGACGTTGTCGGCGTTCCGTTCGATTTCTACGCGGGCGCCACGCTCGTGACGGGGTCGACGATCACCATGCAGACCGGCGTCCTTGTCCTTACGCCTCCCGGTGCAATCGCTCTGACCATTAACCTTCCGCTGAACCCGGTGGACGGTGCGGTCGCTGAGATCTGCAACGCCTCCGCGTTCGTGATTACGGTTACGGCCCTCAACGCCAACACCGGAGACAGCGTCAACGGAGCTGCGTTGGCGAGTTTGGCCGCGATCACCGCGGCGGCTCAAGCCGCGTCGTGCGCTCGATACAAGTACACCCTGAACGGCTTCCAGCCGGCTTCGGGTGCGGCTGTGAATCCGAGGACGTGGCTTCGAGTGCAATAAGAAAAAATTCGCCGCCGCCCTCACCCGGTAGGCGATAACGGAGAACGTCCTCCTATTTAAGATAGACGCGACTTTTGGAAACCGTTCAGAGCAACGGGCCCACTAATTTTACAAGGGGCGCGAGTGGCAACTACCAACCAGGCGATCATCACCGAAGCATTCCAGAAGCTGGGCGTCGTACGCGAGGGCCGTGCACCTACGGCCACGCAGTCCGCCAACGGTATGACGATCCTGAACGATAACCTCCTCACGCAGATGCGTGACGGATGGGGCAACATCGGATGGTACCCGCAAACAGTTGCGCAGCTTAACAGCATCGCGCCCCTCAAAGACGAAGACATCGGCGACATCAAGTGGGTGCTCGCCGGCTGGATCTCTCCAGCGTACGGGATCACGATCCCGCCCTCGCCGGACCCGGAGAACGGG
The DNA here is from genome assembly GCA_003137075.1 of Solirubrobacterales bacterium. GTDB lineage: Bacteria > Actinomycetota > Thermoleophilia > Solirubrobacterales > Solirubrobacteraceae > Palsa-465. The sequence goes on along the minus strand of PLES01000005.1, from coordinate 5,728 downwards.
TACGACCTGGGTGCGCAAATCTTCCGTGCGAACCGGAGGCTGACGAAGCGCTACCTACGGTATACCGAGTGCGACCTCGGCGAGCTGTCCCGAGCCAACGGCGGCCTNNAGCCGGACGACGTGAAGTCCCAGCAGCCGGCGGTGCTCCGCCGGTGGCCGGGGATCTCGACCTTCACACCGGCAGGGTTCGCGAACCCGGTCCGCGGTATATGGGAGATGGCGGGCGTCGTCTACGTCGTCATCGGGTTCGACCTCTACACCCTGAGCGCCGCGGGCGCCTTCACGCTGGTGCCGGGATCGAACAGCAGCATCATCGGTACCGGCTTCGTCCGGATGACGGACAACGGTGCCTGCCTCGTGATCCTGGTCCCGGGGACCGACACCTGCTTCACCTACACACCCTTCACGGGTGGCGGCGGCTTGCAGCAGCTGGCGAGCACGTTCTTCTTGAACCTCGGCGGCGCGATTGATTGCTGGTACGTCGACACCTACATAGTCTTCCTCGCGAACAACAACGAGGGGCAGGGCTCCTACACGTTCTTCAACGACGACGGGCGCCAGGTCTCAGGTAACGCGCAGATCACCTTCACGACGGCCGCGTCCTTTAACCGGCAGTTCGGTACCGACCCATTCTACGGGATGTGTGTAGACCACCGTGAGGTGCTGATGTTTGGGTCACGCTCCTCCGAAGGTTTCGTGAACACCGGGAACGCTACCGGGTCACCCTTCAGCGCGGCCTCCGACACCTACATGCCCTACGGTGTCCACCCGCAGTGCCCCTACAGCATAGCGAACCAGGACAACTCGATCATGTGGGTCTGCAATGACCTCACCGTCCGCCGCCGGAACGGGCAGACACCGGTACGGATCTCTACCCCGGGGGTGGAGCTGGTGCTCTCGAACGCGGAGAAGAACGGGCTACTGGCGGGCACCTACGCGGTCGCGTCACCGGCGGGGTGCCCCACCTGGGCCGGGCACCCGTTCTATATTCTGACGATCCCGCTCGCGGAGCGGACACTCGTCTACGACTGCGTGACACAGCAGTGGTTTGATTTGGTGTCGGTCCTGAACGGGCAGGAGGTGCAGTACCGGGCCCTTGTGTACCTGAACGCGTTCGGTAAGCAGCTGGTGGGTGACTCGGAGAGCGGTACCATCGGGTACCTTGACGACACCGTCCAGACAGAGTTTGGTAACGCGAACGCGCCCGTGGTGTGTGCCTTCACGACGATGCCGATCTATAACGCGAACAACCGCCAGACCGTGCGCCGCATAGAGGCGGTCGTCACCGCGGGCGCGGGCTCGACCCCTGGCGTAGCGCCAAGGATCACGCTCCTGCTCTCGGACAACTGGGGGCAGACCTTCGACTCCTCGGGTGACGACTCGCAGACTCTTGGTGTACCTGGCGATACAGACAACCGCGCGATCTGGTGGAACCTGGGGCAACACTACAGCCTCGTGTGCCAGTTCCGTGTGACGGATGCCTCGACCACCTTCACGGTAGACGTGCAGGCGATGGTCGAGCCGTGCAAGTGGTAGCGTGGCGACAGCACTCAAATCGAAGCCTGGCCTGACGGGCGCCACCGCGCTCTCGATCCCGAAGGATTGGGATGCGACCTGGTTCCGCAACTTCATCGGCAACATGCTGAAGGGCGCCGACGTCCGGAATGCGGTGGGCGCGAACGGTATCACGGTGAGCGGTACCATAGCGTCCCCGTACGCGACGATTGGGTTCGGTGCCCCGGTGACGCTACCTGGCCCGGTGATTATTAATGCACCAGGCAGCGGCACGACGCTAACCCTGAACCCCTCCGGGACCGCGACGACGTTGGAAGTCAACGCTTCCGGTGGGGCAGCCGGGATCGATATAAATTCGATCAGCGGCGCAGCGTACCAGACGTGGTCCGCTGGCGGCACCCAGGAGGCGGCTATAGGTTTGGGTATCGTTACCGGGTCGGGCGCTAACGAGCTTGTCATACGCTCCAACTCGCAGGGTATCAGGTTCAGTTTAGACAACGGCGCAACCACGCAGATGTCTATTGAGTCAGCGGGCGTCACGATCAATGCAGGCAGCGGCACGACGCTGACGGTTGGCGGGGCCAGCGCCCTATCGCTATCGGCGGTCACAGTCACCACCACATCCCCCGCCGCTGGTGGCGCGGGCGCCCTCCCGGCAACCCCGGCAGGCTACATGGCTATCACGATAGCGGGCGTAGCCCGCAGGATTCCGTTTTACACTTAAACGACGAGGTGAGCAACATGACAGACGAACAGAACTTGGCGCAGCACATCGCTGACGCACTGAAGGATCGCCCCGGCCCGGCCGAGGTGCGCATCAACCCGACGGTGCTACCCCCGATACCCGAGCACATCGCAAAGAACATACTAGAGTTTTTGCGGCGCGTTCAATCAACCGGCATGGAAGCCGTCGCGTGGGTTGAGGCATACCAGTACGTGCAGCAGCACGTCCCGCAGCCGCCGCCCGTAAAATGAGAGACAGAGATGAGCATGTTCAAGTGGACGATGGAGTCAGTGATCGCAGGGATAGCCGTAGTAGGTAGCGCCGTCGGCGGCATCTACTCGACCAGCTACCACTGGGGCACCGTCAACCAGCAGATCGAGGAGCTGCAAACGAAGACGTCGCAGACAGATACACATATCTCGAAGCACGACGAGCAGCTGCAGAGTATCCAGCAGCAGAACTCTGCCCTGAAGCAATCGGTCGACGACATCAAGGACACCGTCCACGACATCCAGACACAGGTGAGGAAAACACGACATGGCGATAACCAATGAGACCCTACTCGATCCGTCGATTGATCGGCGTCTGGCGGTTGACCTTGACGCTGCGGAGAGGGATGAGCTTACCGCGTACCTTGACACGCGCGGCAACTGGACATGTGGCCGGGGCCACCTCCTACCGCGCGCGGCGGCGGGAAGATCGTGGGAGGGGTTTACTGTACCGCAGACGACAAGTGACAGGTGGTTCGTCACTGACATACTGAACGCTATCCGGCTCGCGCAGCGGTGGCCTGAGTTTGAGTCGTGCGACACCGACTGCCGAAAGAATGCGCTCTACGAGATCGCGTTCAACATGGGCGGCCGGTGGGAGGAGTTTTCCCCGACGCGTGCCGCGCTGAAAGCGAAAGACTGGCAGACCGTGCACGATCACCTACTCGCAAGCCTGTGGGCGAAGGAGGTTCAGCCGCACGGGCTCGATAAGCCGGGGCGCGCGACACGTATCGCAGGATATTTTTTGACGGGAGAATACCCAAGTGGCTGACATCACCGGAATAGGGTCAATCGCGGACCTTGCGACCAGCGTCATCGATAAGATATTTCCCGACAAGACGAAGGCCGCGGAGGCGCTCGCCGCACTCAAGCAGGCGCAGCTCGCGGGCGACCTCAAGAGCATCGACGACCAGTTCCAGATACAGCTCGCGCAGATCCAGGCGAATGCGGCGGAGGCGGCGAAGCCGGGCCTTAGCTTCCGCGATGGGGCTGGCTGGGTCTGCGTGACCGCGTTCGCGATCTCGGCACTGAAGTCCCCCATCGAGTGGGGGTGCGCTCTCTCCGGGCACCTGGTTACGCTCCCCTCCGTCGACACGAGCACCAGCACCACGATGCTGATGGCGCTACTCGGCATAGGTGGGATGCACGTCTACGAAGCGACCCAGAAGTAGCCTATGGCTCTAGCGGGCGCAGCACCGATGGCACCAGGGGGTGGGGCAGCCGCCGCACCAACCCCCGCGCCCGCCGCCGCCGCCGCCGCCGCGAACCCGCTCGCTGGGCTCTCCGCGGCGAACCAGAAACTGTTCGGGCAGGACGTCAGCACCGTAGAGTCTGACATCGCAAACAACGACTTCACTGGTGCGTGGTCTACTGCGCTACAGTCGTCTGGGCTCTTCGATACAAAGGGCTACGACGCGGCCATGCACTCGGTTACCACCGACCCGCTCCTCGGTACCCTGGAAAATAACGTGTCCGCCCTCGACCCCAGCAAGCAGTGGACGAGCGCGCAGGACACCGCATTCTACAACGCCTTCAACGCGCAGGGCGCCTACCACGGGCAGCAGATCACCGGGCAGGGCGGCGGGATTGAGGCGCTGGGTAAGGACCCGTCCGGTTTGTGGGTTAAGGCGTCGTCCATACCAACCGCCGCCTCCAATAACTCGGCGGCTGGCGGGGCCCCGGACGTCGCAAGGTACGCGGGGCAGCGCCCGACGCAGAGCTTCTTGAGTAAGTACGGTGGCGCCATCGCGACGGCGGTGGGCGACATCGGTGGCTCCTTCATCGGTGACCCGATGCTCGGTAACGAGGTTGTCGGTGCGTACGACCTCACGCAGGGGAACTACGGTGGGGCGCTCAGTAACCTCGCCAGCTCATTCGTCCCCGGCGCGGGGACGGCGCTCGCTGGCGCGACCGGGCTTAGTACCGGCGCCGCGACCGGGCTGGTGGGGGCCGGTGTCGGGGCCGCGGGCGCGGGCCTCTCAGGCGGTAACCCCCTCCTCGGAGCTATCGGTGGCGGCGTAGGCGGGTACCTCGCCGGCTCCAACACCGCGGGCAACATCAGCAACTCAGTGGGTGGCGGGACGCTCGGTAAGGTAGCGGGCGCGCTCGGGGTCGGAGCCATCAAGGCGGGGACGAGCCTCGCGGCCGGGACCCTCTTAGGAAACAGCGGCTCACCGCAGCAGGCCGCGGCGTCGAGGCAGGCTGGCATCAGCGGCGGCGCGAGCCTCGCGGGCGGGCTCGCGCTCGGTGCGGCGGGTGGGATGGCGACCGGCAGCATGGGCATGAACGGTAGCGGATCAAGTTTGGGGAACATAGGCAACATGGCAAGCGGCAGCACAGACTCAAGTTTAGCGTCAACTATCACGGGCGCGCTGCCCGGCATCCTGGGCGCGGGCGCCACCAGCGCGGGCGCGCTCGCCGGATCGAACGCTCAGGTAAACGCGAACCAGAACGCGATCACCACCCAACAGGGTAACCTCGGCAACATACAGAACGTGTGGGCCAACCAGCAGGCGACGGGTCAGGGCGCCAACAGCGCGCTCCAGTCCTCTCTCGGTCTCGGCGGCGCGGCGGCCAACCCCTCGAACTTCCTGAACATGCCCGGCTACCAGTTCGCCGTGCAGCAGGGTACGCAAGCGATCCAGCGGCAGGCTGCTTCTCTTGGTAGCGCCTACACACCGAACACGGCGCAAGCGGTGGGGCAGTACGTGACCGGCACCGCGATGAGCGACTACAACACGTACATCAGCCAGCTGATGGGTGCGGCCGGGCTCGGCAGCACCGCGAACACCGGCATCGCCACCCCCACCTACCAGACCGGCGCCAACATCAGCACCCTCCAGCAGAACCAGGGCTACGCGCAGGCGTCCGGCTTCTCCGGCGCCTCGAACGCGATCGGGAGCTTGTTCGGCGCCAACGGCGCCGGCACCAGCCTCTTAGGCGCCGGCGTTAACTATCTCAACGGCTCGAACTCGAACACCAGCGGGCAGCCAACCACGGGCACCAACCCGGGGGACGTCTACAACCCCGGCAGCAATTATACTTACGACGCGAACGGCAACATCATAGGGCAGGGTGCGGTCAACAACTCCGGCGTCGGTGGCTTGGGTGGTGGGGGCGGCGCCGTCGGATCGTCTAGCTATGGGGTACCATAACAGTGAGCGATATTCCCGATAGCGGTTCATTCAACCTGGGGCTCGCGAACATCGCGTCGCAGAAC
>PLES01000128.1 GCA_003137075.1 Solirubrobacterales bacterium | reverse complement strand
AGACCTTCTGGAGGCTTGCGTTCAAGCAGAGCACGTTCTCCAAGAAGGTCACCGGCTGTACACGCTGACCGCCGGGGGCGTCACCGTAAGCCTCAAGGCCGGTGAAGATCACGGTGTCGCTCGGCTCGGCGGCCTTGATCCCGGCGTAGATCGCGTTGAGCATGCCGCGGTAGGTGCTGGCCCCGATGTCCTCCCAGCTCCCGTGAAGCTCTTTCCACTCTGGCGCGAGCTTGATTGAGAGATTTGCCTCTGCCCACGCTTGGTAGTAGCGCACGCGCGGCAGTGAGCTTCCGGGCTTGGTTGGGTTCCGATAGTGACCGTCGTAGCGGTNNAAAGGCCCTGAGCGCGCTGTCATTCGGCTTGTACGCCTCGGTGTCCGCGCGCAAGCGACCTTTCGCCTCGGCCCACTGCGGCGCGTCTGTGATCAGGAACATCGGCTCCAGATGCGCGACGGTGAGCGTCTGGACTATCGCGTCGAGGTTCGACCAGTCGGCGTAGACCGGGTTTGCAGGGTCGCCGGCGTTCGTCCGGTGGACTGGAGCCTCAGGCTCGTAGCGACTCCAGTCGACCTCAACCTCCGCGACGCGCCCCCCGGACCTGTAGACGTTGGCCGCCCACAGGCTCGGCGTCTGCGAGGCGGTGCCCGGTGACTCCCAGACGCTGTCCGCAAAGCCACGCGTGAAACCGGCACCGCTGGCGAGGCCCGGAGCGCCCGCAAGGCAAAGTCCGAGGCTGAGCAACGCCACAGCCGCGGCGCGGATTCCGGCGGACCGCACCCGGAGCTTCAGCATGCGCCGATCGTAGCCTGCGCCGAGGCTGTAGCTACGATCGTCTGGTGCCGAGCGGCGTGGGCGTGAGCGTGGTGATTCCGACCTTCAACCGCGCGGACCTTGTGGTCGAGGCCGTTGCGAGTGCGCTCGCCCAAGCTTGGGAGCCGCTCGAGGTGATAGTCGTCGACGACGCATCCTCTGACGACACCGTTGCCCGCCTGGAGCTGATCGGCGCGACCGATCCGCGCCTGCGAGTCATCGCCCTGGCGCAGAACGGTGGTGAGTCTGCGGCGCGCAATCAGGGGGTACTCGCGGCGAATCACGCATATGTCGCGCTGCTCGATTCCGACAACCGCTTCATGCCGACCAAGCTCGTACGCCAGATGCCATCGCTGCTGAGCGGGCCGCCAGGCGCCGTCTCCTTCACGGCCTACCTGCTGGCTCGTGGGGATAGCGAGGATTCCGTTGTGCTCGAGCGCTGGAGCCCGACACGGCCGGCCACGCTCGAGGCACTCCTGACCGGCTGCTGCGTGAACACTTCCACCTTCGTTGCTCCGCGCGAGATTCTGATCGGCGAGGGGCGGTTCCGCCCCGAGCTGAGGTGTTGTGAGGACCATGACCTGTGGCTGCGGCTGGCGGTGCTGGAGCATCCGTTCCTTTACGTGAACGAGCCACTGACCTGGTACCGATCCCACGTTGGCAGCTTGAGCGCTGACCAGCGGCGTGTTGCGGCCGCGTCGGAACAGGTGATCAGTGAGTTCTTTGATCGTGGGCACGTACCCGCAGAGTTCCAACGGCGCCGGTCCCGGTACGCGGCGCGCTGGGCGCTGAATGCCGCGGTCGGGTACGCGGCCGCCGGCGACGGACGCAGTGCGCTGACGGCACTCGCACGCGCCGTCAGGTTCCGGCCGCTTTCGGCTCGGCCCGGCTGGCTCTGGCTGGCGGCTAAGTCACTTGCGAGCCGCTAGCTGGGCCCAGGACTGCGGCGCCCGCGCCGCGGCAGTGGGTTGATGCGCGCGCCGAGCGCGTGCAGACCCTGCTGCTCGCGCGCGGTGAGCACCAGGTACCAGAGCGCGAGTGAGTAGACAGCCAACAGCAGTCCTGCGCAGAGCGCGCGCTCGGCAAGCGAGCTTGTCACCAGCGCGAGTGCCGCCAGCACCACGGCCAGGCTGACCGGNNCAGCGCCCGAGCTGAAAGCGGCGCGATCGGCAGATTCGCGCGGCTGCGGCCTAGCCAGAAGAAGACCAGCGAGTCGACGATCATGCGCGCAGACCAAACGATCGCCGCTCCTAAAGCTCCGAGCGTAGATGTGAGCACCGCGGCGGCGATCAGATAGGGGACGATCTCATACAGTCGCACGCGCGCTATCCGGCCTGCCTCGTCGGTAGCCATCAGGTATGTGAGCGGCAGCCAGCTCAGCGAGCTGAACCAGACACCAGCCAGGATCACGAAGCACGGCACCGTGCTGTGAACCCCGTAAGCGCTGCCCGCCCAGAGCGCCAGGAACGGTCGCGCGATGAAAGCCATCATCAGCAGCGCAGGGGTCAAGAGCATGAACGAGCCCTGCAGTGCCCGGCCGTAGAGCGCACGGGCACCGTCATCGTCGCCCCGGCCGCGCAGGGCGACCACCGCCGGCAGGAGCGGCTGTGAGACCGCCGCCGGAATCATCGCCACAAGCAGCGCTAGGCGCGACGCGACCGCGTAGTAGGCGACGGCCGTCGTGGAGCGGTAATGGCCAAGCAGGAAACGCTCTGCCGTGGTCAGCGGGATGTCGGCGAAGCCGGCCACGGTGAGCGCACCTCCGTACCGCATAAGTTTGCGAGCTACAGATCTGTCGAGCCGTGGCCGCCGCATCAGCGGTTGAAGCCTGATCGC
>PLES01000084.1 GCA_003137075.1 Solirubrobacterales bacterium | reverse complement strand
CAGGTGCACCAGCAGGTGACGCTCGCGATCGAGCTCCCAGATCATGTATTTGCCGCGCCGCCCCAGCCGCTGCACGTGAGCGCCGGTCAGCTCCTGCGCGATCAGTTCGGGCGGCGCCGGCAGGGTCCAGCGGTAGTCCTTGATCTCAACACGCTCGAGCGTGCGGCCCTCCAGGTGCGGCGCCAACTGGCGCCGGATCGTCTCAACCTCAGGAAGTTCAGGCATCGCCCTTTGACTTTACGAGGCCCGGCGGGGGNNCGTGGTCGGCGGTGATGATCAGCAGGTCGTCCTTGCCCAGTTGGCCCAACCAGTGCCCGAGGTGAGCGTCGATATCTCGCAGCGCGGCGTGAAATCCCTGCGCATCGTGGCGGTGGCCGTAGACCTGGTCGGTCTCAATCAGGTTGGTGAACACCAGGCCGTGCGAGAGCGCATTGATCAGGGTCTCGATCCTGGCCAGCGCCATCGCATTGGTCGAGCCTGGGTGCTGAACGTCTATGCCCTGGCCGCTGAAGAGCTGCCCGGCTTTGCCGACCGCGTGGACTGGCACGCCGGCCTGCTGAAGCCTGTCCATGTATGAGCGGGTCGGCGGCGCCAGCGCCAGGTCCAGACGTCCGTTGGTGCGCTCGAAGGCGCCGGGAGCGCCCTTGAACGGTCTTGCGATCACGCGTCCGATCGCGTGTTCAGCCGGTAGCCGCGCACGCACCTTCCTGCAGATCTCGTGCAGCTCGGCGGTCGGGATCAGATCCTCATGTGCGGCTAGCTGCAGCACAGAGTCCTGGCTCGTGTAGACGATCAGTGCGCCGGTCCGAAGCTGCTGCGCCCCGTAGTGGTCGATCACGTCGATGCCGTTGAAGGGGCTGTTGCAGATCACGCCACGGCCGCCGGCGGCGTCGGTGATCACCCGGATCACCGACGCCGGAAACCCCCCTGGGTAGGTCGGTGCGGCCACCGGCGCGACCACGCCCATCAGCTCCCAGTGGCCGGCGGTTGAGTCCTTGCCGGGGCCGAGCGCGTGCAGGCGCCCGTAGATCGCGGGCGCCGGGCTCGGCGCAACGCCCTCCAGCGGCAGGATCGAGCCGAGCCCCAGGCGCTCGAATACCGGCAACTTCAGCCCGCCGACTGCACCCGCCAGATGCCCGAGCGTGTTGGCACCGGCATCGCCGTACATCGCTGCGTCGGGTAACTCACCCGCACCGCAGGCATCGATCACCACCACAAAAGCGCGTCTCACGGCGCTCAGTATCGCTCAGGCGCTGCGAGTCATCTCGAAGGGTGCGGCAAGATCATCGCTAGGCCTTGCGTGCGCGTGGATGCGCGTCGAAGTACACCTCGCGCAGGCGCTCGGTCGACAGATGCGTGTAGATCTGGGTGGTGCCGATGTCGGCGTGGCCGAGCATCTCCTGCAGCGAGCGCAGATCGCAGCCGCCGGCCAGCAGGTGGGTCGCGAAGGTGTGGCGCAGGGTGTGCGGGCTCATACTCGAGTCAAGGCCGGCCGTGCGCGCGTGACGCTGGACGATCTTGTAGAGCCCCTGGCGCGAGAGCGCGTGGCCACGCAGGTTGACGAACACATGCGGCTCCTCAAGGATGCCCACCAGCTTCGGCCGAGCCTTGTCGAGATACGCGTTGAGCGCGCCGATCGCGGTGCTGCCGATCGGTACCAGCCGCTCCTTCGACCCCTTGCCGTGCGCGACCAGGACGCCCGCCTCGAGATCGAGGTCGGAGAGCTTCAAGGTGATCGCCTCGGATGCGCGCAGACCGCACGCATAGATCGTCTCGAGCAGGGCGCGGTCACGCAGCGCCGCGTTGGTCGTGCCCTTCGGCTGTTCAAGCAGGCTGTTGACCTGGTCGCGGCTGAGCACCCGCGGAAGCCGTGCACGCGAGCGCGGCGATCGCAGGTCCTTGGTCGGGTCGTTCTCTAGGATCCCCTCACGACGCAGGTGACGGTAGAAGGAGCGCAGACAGGCGGTCTTGCGTTGCAATGTCGCCGGCGCCGCAGGCTTGCGGCCCTCGCGCCCTTCCGCCAACTCGGTCACGAAGCTCGATAGCACGGCGCCGGTGGCGTCAAGCGGGCCAACCCCGACCCGCTGCAGGTACTCCCCCAGCTGCTGCAGGTCCGAGCGGTACGCCTCGAGCGTGTTTCGAGAGAGACCGCGCTCGAGTTCTAGGTAAGCGAGGAAGTCAAGCGTCAGCTCCGTCAGACTCTGCGCAGGCGCAGACGCAAGGGTGGCCATCACACCTCATTCGCGCTAGCGCGGACCTCTCCTGCGTTAGGCGCTCTGGTGGATTACCGACCAGCCGCCGTCGGCCACGCCAACGAGCAGCTTCGCCGGAATCTGGTCCTTCATCGCTTCGACGTGACTGATCAAGCCGACCGTTCGCCCACCCTGTCGTAGCTCGTCGAGGGTGTGCATCGCGAGCTCTAGCGTCTCGTTGTCGAGCGCGCCAAAGCCTTCGTCGATGAAAAGCGTGTCGAGCTGGATCCCGCCGGCGCGGTTGGTCACGACCTCGGCCATGCCGAGCGCCAGCGCCAGCGAGGCGAGGAACTTCTCGCCGCCGGAGAGCGACCTCGGTGAGCGGTTCGCGCCGGTGTGTGCGTCGTAGATCAGGATCTCAAGGCCGGTGCGCTTGCCGCCGCGTGTGCGCTCGTCCGAGTGCTCGATGGCGTAGCGCCCCTGACTCATCGTCTGCAGCCGCGCATTGGCGGCGGCGACGATCTCCTCGAGCTCGGCGGCAAGCACGAAGCTCTCAAGCGGGATCCCCAACTGGTTGGGCGTCTCGCCGCGGGTCGCCCTGGCGAGCACGTCGACGACGGTGAACTCGGCGTGAAGTTCGCTGGATAGCTCGAGTTCGTGCTTCAGCTGTGTTGTCAGCTCGCCGGCGCGCTTGGCCTTGCTGTCGAGCCGCACCCGCCACTCGGTGCGCTCACCCCGGACCCGGTCCGCCTCGGCTTTGCGCTCGGTGGCTTCCGCGACGTTCGCGAGCTCTGCGGGCAGATCCTGGAGATCGGCCTGGTCGAGCACTGCCCTGGTCTCGGTCACGCCATCCTCGTAGACCCGGATCGCCTTGATCAGCGACTCGAGCCGCTGCGGTTCCAGCATCGCCTGCTCGGCTGCGGCGCGGTCCGCGAAGCTCGACTCGCCGAGCGCGGCGCTGAACCTGGCGGCGGCGGCCCCGCTCGCGGTCTCGGCGGCCGCGAGCGCACTCTGAGCGGCGATTACTCGCTCGAGCGCCGCCTGCCTTTGTTTGAGCGCGCCGACCCGGAGGTTGACGCTCTGATGCCCATCACGGGCGCGATCCACGAGCGACTGGGCGTCTGTCAGCGACTTCGCGGCAAGCGTTGCGTCTCGGGTCAGCTGGGCCTGCCGGGCATCTGAGGTTCGCTCTGCCTCGTCGAGCTCGCGCTGCCGGATCTGAATCCCTCCCCGCTTGCCGGCGATCGCTTCGAGTTCGGCCTGCGCGGCTTGCGCGAGCCCGAGCCGGACTCGACCTGCTTCAAGTTCAGCGTCGAGCTCGGCGAGCGTCTGATCGCCGGACTTGCCGCGCTGCTCTGCGGCACGAGCCTCGGCGCCGTTGAGCGCCTGAGAGGCCGCATCGGCGGCGGCGGCGGCGCTCTGGAACGCGGTCCTGGCCGACGCGACCTGTTCATCGGTGACCGGTTCGCCGTCGAACTCAGCCGGGTGCGGGTGTTCAACCGCCCCGCAGACCGTGCAAGGTTCACCGTCGACGAGTGTCTGCGCCACCAGCGCCGCGCGGCCGTGCAGCTGCTGCGCGAGCAGACGGTCAACCTCGGCGCTGACGCGGGTTCGAGCCTGCAGAGCCGCGAGCTCGGCAGCTTGCAGCGAGCCGATCTCCAGCTCGATCGCCGCCAGCTGCAGCGCGGCGGCGCGCGCTCGCTCTGCTGCTTCGATCGCCGCTTTCGCTACCGGCAGGTCGCCGGCCGCCGCCGTGGCGACGCCTTCGGCATCGGTCAGTCTCTGCAGCTGTTCGCGCAGCTCCGCGCGTCGCTCGTCGATGCTCGCGGTCGCTTCTTCGTGGGCGGCAAGCGCGGCCGCGGCTGCTGCGTCGATCCGCTTGAGCTCCCCCAGTTCGGCCTCCGAAGCCAGTGCCTGGGCAAGCGCCCCGACCGTCTGCACGATCGCGCCGACAGCCTCGCTGAGCTCGCCGTCGGGCAGCGAGCCCGCAAGCTCGCGGGCTGCCGCTTCGCCGGCGGCTGCCCGGCCGAACTCCTGTGAAGCCGAATCGAGCGCGGCCAGATGAGGCCGCAGCTCAGCGGCCCGCAGGGCGGCATCCCGCTGTTTCGCGGCGCGTGCGTGGCCGGCTGCGCGCTCTTCAAGTTCGACGAAGCGCTGCTCAGCTTCGCGCCGTCGCCGCTGACGGTCGGCGAGCTGCGTCGTCGCGGTCAGCGCTTCGCCGGCGGCCTGCGCGACCTTTACCGCGTGCGCCTCGGCGGCCTGAGCCGCCTCGAGCGAGCCGGCCGCCGAGGCGACGCGGCGTTCGGCCCAGGCGAGATTGTCTTCGCCCTCCGCCGGCAGCTCAACGCCCAACTCGGAGGCAATCTCCCCAACCGCACGTGTCGAGTCGGCGGTGATCTTGCTCAGCTCCGCGCCGAGCTCCTGCGCACGTGCGTGCAGAGCGTCGGCGTACTGCTCAAAACGCTGCGTGCCGAAGAGCGTGCGCAGCAGGCTCTGGCGGTCCTTGCTGTCTGCCTCGAGAAACTCCTGAAAGCGGTTTTGCGCGAGCAGGATGACCTGCAGGAACTGGCCCTTGTCGAGCTTCACGATCTCGGCGACACGCCGCGCGACCTCAGGGATCTTGGTCTCAAGCGGCTCCCAGCCACTGCCGGTCTGAACGGCCAATTCAACACCCGCGGCACGCTTGGTCAGCCCGTCACCCCGGCTCTTGGGACGGTCGTAGTCCGGGTTGCGCACGATCCGGTAGACCTCATCGTCGACCTCGAAGGTGAGCGTCACCTCGGTGACGTCGCCGACCTCGCAGTGATCGCTGCGCAGCCGCATGACGCCGCTGTAGCCGTCGTAGCGCGGCACGGTGCCGTAGAGCGCGAAACAGATGGCGTCGAGGATCGTTGACTTGCCGGCGCCTGTGCGACCGCCGATCAGGAAGATCCCGGAATCCTCGAAGGCCGTGAAATCGACCGACTGCGTCTCTTTGAAGGGCCCGAAGCCCTGCATCTGCACCGAGAGGATCTTCATAGGCTCGCCGTCACTCCTCGATGTTCGGAAACCACATCCTCGAACAACTCGGCCTCGCTGTCAGTTGGGCCTTCGCCGTTGCGCACGTGGCGTAGGAAGGCTTCCAGGACCTGCTCGTCGCTCTTGCCCTGCACACGCTCCGCATAGCTGCTGGCACCGTCACCGACGAGCTTTACCGGTCGGTGCTCCACATGCGCGCACCACGCGAACCGCGCCTGCAGGCGCCGCATCGCGTCGAGCGGCCGGGTTGAGTCGGTGAGCGAGGCACTCACCCAGTGTTCGCGATACTGCTCGAGATCGGAGGCGCTGAGCAGGTCCTCAAGCTCGCCCTTGAGCACGACCAGCGGCCGTGGAACCGGCAGGTCGATCCATTCGGCGCCCGACATGCCGCCGGCTCCAAGTTCGACCAGCCAGCCGCCACGCGGCTTGCCGGCCTCGCTGAACGAGTAGTGCAGCATCGCCCCGGAGTAGCGGATGTGGTTGGCCAGCTTCGCGCGTCCGTGGATGTGTCCAAGCGCCACATAGTCGACCCCGTCGAACGTGCTCAGCGGGACCACGTCAACGGTTCCAACGTTCGCGATCGCCCGCTCGGACTCCGATGACTCGACCTCCCCGCCCGCGGCGAAGGTGTGCGACACCACAACTGAGCGTGCGCCTTCGGCGGAGCGCTGCGCGACGCTCGCGCGGATCCGGCCCATCGCGAACCGCAGCGCGTCCGCCTGGTTACGCAGCGGCACCCCGGGCCAGCGGTGCCGGATCAGCGCCGGCTCCAGAAACGGAACGCAGTAGAAGTCCACCGGACCGTATTCATCACTCAGTGTCAGCGGTGTGCCGGTCGCACCTGGGTCGGTGGCGATGTGCACCCCGCCGAGCCGTGCGAACGGCGCAGCAAACCCGAGGCGCGCCGCTGAGTCATGGTTGCCGCTGATCAGGACCAGGTCTGCCCCGGCCTCGCGGATCCCCGTCAGGGTCTCCTGGAGCAAGGTGAAGGCCTCGCCTGAGGGAGCAGCCGAGTCAAAGATGTCGCCTGCGGCGATCACCACATCGATGCGCTGATCTCTTACGACCTGCGCTAGTGCGCCGAGCACCTCACGTAGCGCTGCCATGGTCTGATGGCCATGGAATGTGCGTCCAATGTGCCAATCGGCGGTATGAAGAATGCGCATCGGTCAAGCTCCGGCTCGGGTATCCAGCCCACAGACCGTAGTGACCGCTCCGGCGTCAACTTTTGGCCAGCCAGAGCAACGCGATCAGCGTCTTGGCGTCCTCCACCTGCGATATCGCGCCGTCGAGATCGGCGAGCGGCCACGGCACGATCTCGATGTGCTCGTCGTCCTCGGGAGCGGGACCTCCAGCGGCGTCGCTGAGTCCTTCGGCGACGAAGATCCACATCCGTTCGTCGCAGAAGCCGGGTGTCGGGTAGAAGCTCAGCAGCTCCCGCCAGTTGCTCGCCTGCTTGCCGATCTCCTCAACCAGCTCGCGTTTGGCGAGATCGAGCAGCGGCTCGCCTGGCCGGTCGCGCTTGCCGGCCGGAATCTCGAGCGAGTGGTGCAGCCTGGCAGCCTCTCGCGGTTGCTTTACCAGCCAGACGTGGGTCTCGTCGACCGCCAGGACCCCGACGGCACCGGGGTGCCAGACCTTGTCGAAGGTGTTCTCGCTGCCGTCGGGGTAGCGATAGGTCTCGCTGCCCCCCTTCAGGATCCGTCCCTGCCACTGAACCTCTTCACCGATGACCTCGAACTCGCTCACTCTGCGGTCTCCTCGAGTAGCGCCAGCAAGACCCGCAGGCCAGTCTCGAGCGCGGCGTTGCTGACGCGCTCGGTGCGCTCGTGCGGGCGCTCGGTGCCGTTGGCGATGTTTGTGCACTCAAAGCCGTTGACGCGGAAGGCGTTTGCGTCGGCGCCGCCGCCGGTGCTGACGCGGCGGGGTTCGTACCCAAGTTTGCGTAGGGCTCGCTCTGCAACCTGTACTGAGGTCTCTGTGGCGCTCAGGCGGTAGCCGGTGAACATCTGCTGCAGCGCAATATCCAGGTCGCACCCGGCGCTGTCAGCCGCGTCTTGCAGCGCGTCGACCGAGGTGGTCACCACCTCGTCCACCCGCTGCTGATCGACGCTGCGCACCTCCGCCTCCAGCAGGCAGCGGTCGGCTACGACGTTGGTTGCTGTGCCGCCGAAGATCGTGCCGATGTTGGCGGTTGTCTGCGCATCGAGGCGTCCCTGCGGCATCGTCGTGATCGCGTGCGCCGCGGCCACGATCGCGTTGACCCCTTGTTCGGGATGCATGCCCGCGTGTGCGGCCTTGCCTCGGATCTCAGCGTTGATCCGCATGTAGGTCGGCGACGCGGTGATCACCTCGCCCCACGGCGATGCGTGGTCGAAGACGTAGCCGAACTGGCTGGCGAGTTTGCTGACGTCGAACTCCTTGGCACCGTTGAGACCGGTCTCCTCGGCGATCGTGAAGAGCAACTCCACCCCGACCGGCGGGGGCGCGTCTTGGGTCGCCAGCAGCCGCGCGAGCTCGAGTAGCGCCGCCACCGCTGCTTTGTTGTCGGCCCCAAGGATGCCCTCGTTGGCGTTCTGCCAGCCGCTATCGACCTGGACCGGTTCGACCGGCGCGGTCAGCGGCACCGTGTCCATGTGCGCGCAGAACAAGACCGAGCGCGAACCCGTGCCGGGAATCCTGACCAGCAGGTTGCCGGCGTTGGAGTCAACCGCGATGCCGGCGTCATCCTCCTCGACCGCGAGACCGTGCGACTCGAGCTGCCCCGTTATCCAGTCCGCGCAGGCACGTTCGTCTCCGGTCGGGCTGGCGATGCGACAGAGCGTCGTGAAGCTGTCGTGCAGGCGGCTCAACTCGGCATCGCCCACTGTGAAGCTCACGAGTTCTGCCTCCCGTTACGGGTCACGAGTTACGGCCGCTAGACGTTGAGGCGCGAGGCGGTCACGTCGGCACCGTCCACGGAGGGCGCGGCTACCGGCTCACCACCGTGGCGCTCATGTGCGGCGCCCACGAACTCTCGGAAGAGCGGCGACGGGCGGTCCGGGCGCGACTTGAACTCGGGATGGAACTGCGAGGCGACGTAATACGGATGCACCTCACGCGGCAACTCCGTGATCTCAACCAGACGGTCATCCGGTGTCGTCCCGCCAAACACGAGCCCGGCCGTCTCAAGCTGCTTCTTGAGGTGGTTGTTGACCTCGTAACGGTGGCGGTGGCGCTCGTATACGACGCTCTCACCGTAGGCCTCGTAAGCGCGCGTCCCCGGATGAAGCTTGACCGGATCGGCGCCGAGCCGCATGGTCCCGCCCATGTCGGCGATCTCGCGCTGCTCGGGCAGCAGATCGATCACCGGGAACGGTGTTTCCGGGTCCATCTCAGTCGAGTTGGCGCCCGGCATGTCGGCCACGTGGCGCGCGAACTCGCTGACGGCGACGTGCATGCCGAGGCAGACGCCGAGGTAAGGGATCTTCTCCTCACGCGCAATCTTTGCCGCGGCGATCTTGCCTTCGAAGCCCCGCCCGCCGAAACCGCCCGGGATCAGGATGCCGTCGACACCGCGCAGAAGTTCGTCGACCTCCGGCTCGCCGACCGTCTCCGAATCGATCCACTCGACCTTGACACGGCAACCGTGATGGATGCCGCTGTGGCGCAGAGCCTCGACGACCGAGAGGTAGGCGTCCTCGAGCTGCACGTACTTGCCGACGAGCGCGATCCGGACTTCATCCTTGAGCGCGGCAGCACGGTCGATGATCGCCTTCCAGCCGGCGAGGTCCGGCGGCGGAGCATCGATACCGAAGTGCTCCTTGAGAATGAAGTCATCCACGCCCTGATCGTGGAACACGAGCGGAACGCTGTAGACGTCCTTGACGTCATAGCCGGACACAACCGCGTCGACCGGCAGGCTTGCGAATAGCGCGATCTTCTTGCGGATGTCCAGCGAGAGCTCTGATTCGGACCGGCAGAGCACCATGTCGGCGTTGATGCCGATGCGACGCAGCTCATTGACCGAGTGCTGCGTCGGCTTGGTCTTCAGCTCGCCGGCGTGCCCAATGTACGGAACCAGCGTCAGGTGGATGAACATGCAACGCCGGCGGCCCACCTCGACGGGGAACTGCCGGATCGCCTCGAGGAAGGGGAGCGACTCGATGTCACCGACGGTGCCACCGATCTCGGTGATCACGAAGTCGGCGTCATCCCGGTCGGCCATCACCCGGATCCGCTGCTTGATCTCGTCGGTGATGTGCGGCACAACCTGCACGGTCGCGCCGAGGTAGTCACCGCGACGCTCACGGCGGATCACGGTGTTGTAGATGCCGCCAGCGGTGACATTCGATCCCTTGCTCGCGTTCGCGTCGGTGAAGCGCTCGTAGTGGCCAAGATCGAGATCTGTCTCGGCGCCGTCCTCAGTCACGAACACCTCGCCGTGCTGGTACGGAGACATCGTTCCGGGGTCGACGTTGATGTAGGGATCGAACTTCTGGATCTGGACCGAAAGGCCGCGTGAACGAAGCAGCCGCCCGATGGAGGCGGCAGCGATGCCCTTACCAAGCGAAGATACGACCCCGCCTGTGATGAAGATGAAACGGGTTTCAGTCTGGCTCATAGATCGATCCTCAGTGCAGTTTCCACTGGGCCGTCAAACTACCGTCAGGTCCGGACGCAGCCCACGGGCCCGGTCTACATAAGCAGAGTAGTCGGTCCGGATCATGCGGCTTTGAGCAGCTCTCGAGCATGGCCCTTTGCAGCACGATCGCCTTCGTCGGCACCGAGCATCCGCACCAGTTCACCGACGATGCCGTCACCGTCAAGCCCGGTCAGAACAGTTCTTGCCGGTGAACTCGAAGCATCCTTGACGATCGTGAAATGTCTGGCCGCCATCGCCGCCACCTGCGGTAGGTGCGTGATACAGAGCAGCTGCCGTCCCGCTGCAAGCTCGCGTAGATGCGATCCGACCGCCCTGGCCGTGTGGCCGCCGATACCGGCGTCGATCTCGTCAAACACGAGCAACGAGCCGCCGCCCGCGCCCGTTTCGGCCTCACCGCCGTGCGCAACGCTCAGCAACGCCAGCATCACCCGTGACAGCTCACCTCCCGAGGCGACCTCCCGCAACGGGCCGAACGGCAGCCCACGGTTCGGTGCGATCAGGAACTCGACCGCATCTTTGCCGCGCGCGCCGCAGCCACCGTCACGTTCGCGGACAGCCACCTCAAAGCGCGCGTCGCCCATTGCCAGCTCCGAGAGCCGGCTGAGCACGGCCTCCGCCAGCGCGGGCGCGGCAGCGACGCGGGCGCTACTGAGTGCCGCGGCGATCCGCTCACGCTCGGTGGCGGCTTGCTCGAGCTCGACAGAGAGGTCGGCGAAGGTCTCGTCAGCATCCTGCAGTTCCGCGTGGCGTCGTCTGCAGTCGTCCGCGTGCGCGAGCACCTCCGCGATGCCACCGCCGTGCTTGCGCGCCAGCCGCGCGAACAGCCCGAGTCGCTCCTCCACCACCTCCAGCCTTCCCGGTTCGGCCTCGAGCCGGTCAAGGTATCCGCGCAACTCTCCAGCCACGTCTTCAGCCTCGTAGCGCAGCGCAGCAAGCCTTCCGGCCAGCTCCGCAAGTGTCGGATCGAACTCCGCCGCAGATTCGAGCTCGGTGGCAGCGGCGGCGAGCAGCGCCCCGGCGCCGCTGCCCTCCTCCGGCGTGATCGCGTCGGCGCCGGCGCTCGCACCGAGCCGCAACAGCTCCTGGTGGCGTAGCCGGTCGCGCTCGGCAAGCAGCTCCACCTCCTCCTCGACGCTCGGATCGACATCTTCGATCTCACGCAACTCAAAGCCGATCAGGTCGAGCTCACGGTCGCGGGCTCCGGCCAATCCGTCGACCTCCGCGATCCGCGTCTCGAGCGCCCGTACACGCTCATGCGCAGCAGCGATTTCACTACGCAGCTTCGCCTGCTTCGGCCCGCAGAACGCGTCGAGAGCATCAAGCTGGGCAGTGGTCAGCATCAGCTTGCGGTGTTCGTGTTGTCCGTAGAACGAGAGCATCCGGCTCCCCAGCTCACGCAGGTCCGCGACTGTCGCCGAGCGCCCGCAGACGTAGGCGCGCGTACGCCCGTCGGGCCAAACCCGACGGGCCAAGACCAGCTCCTCCGCATCCTCGGGAATCCGCTCGTCACCGCCGCCAGCCAGGTCAGGCGGTAACTCGAACACGCCTTCCACGTACGCCTCAGCCGCACCGTCGCGGACTATCCCGCTACGGGCCTTGCCTCCCAGCAAGAGGTCGAGCGCGTGGGCGAGCAGCGTCTTCCCTGCACCGGTTTCGCCGGTGAGGATGTTGAGCCCCGGACCGAGTCGCAACTCGGCCCGCTCCATGAGTAGCAGGTTCTCTACGCGCAGTTCGTACAACACAAGAGAACTTCTACCGCTGGTCTCGGACGGAAGAACACGAACAGGTGTTCGCCCTCTCGTCCAGCACTCCTCCTGCACGCCGCAGCCAGGACCCGATCACATGCGCCCCGCGGGTAGGCGCCCCAGAGCACTCGGCGCCGGGGCACCCTCAAGGCGGAACAACTCCTACGCGACAGCGAACTCTCCGGCAAGCGTTGCGAGTGTCCCCCTCAGCGGTGTGTAACCCCGACCCTCCAAGCGAGCGCTGGGGTTGCGTAGGAGTTGTCCACCTCGCCGATTGCCGCCGATCCAGATCCCGGGAGCGACGCGCCAGGAGTGGCGGGCCAGGAGTGGCGGGCGCGCAACCGAGTGAACGGACGCGCCACTGCGTAGCGACGAGCCTCGGGGCCCGGTCGAACCGCTACGGCAGCGTTGCCAACCGGCCGAACTTCTCGCGCAGGCGCTGATAGAAGTTCACGCCCTCAAGCTGCGCCAGCAGGCCCTGCGCGTCGACGAAGCGAGCCTCGAGGCGTCCGCCGGGGCCGAGGCCGACGACGGGACGGCCGTCGACGGCGATATCGACTTCCTCCTCGGGCGAGCGGTTTTCGATCGTCAGCGTGTCTCCAGGCGCGACCACGAGCGCACGTGCGGTCAGTGAGTGCGGGGCGATGAACGAAACCACCATGCCCTCCACCCCCCAGGCCATCACCGGCCCGCCGTTGGCCAGGTTGTAACCGGTCGAGCCGGCCGGGGTCGCGACCACGAGGCCGTCGCAGCGCACACGACCGATCTCATCGTCACCGACGGCGTATGAGAGTGAGGCGACCCGCTGGCCCTGCTGGCGCTGGACCGAAACGTCGTTGATCGCGATCCAGGTGTCGCCGGCCGCCCTGATCGCAATGCCTGGTACAGCCAAGACGTCGAACTCGCGGGCGAAGGCGCGCTGAAAGCCGACCTTGGCCTCCTCGCGGTCAACGGTCGCGAGAAACCCGATCTCGCCGAAGTTCACGCCGAAGACAGGCACGCCGGTGCCTGCGTAGGTGCGCAGCGCTCGCAGGATCGTGCCGTCGCCGCCGAGCGCGAAGCAGATGTCCACATCCTGCCGGGCCGTGGGGCCGAGCTCGAGGCCCTCAGCGGGCTTTAGCGAGTGCTTGTCGACCTCGGTCTGGTCGAACAGCAGCCGGGCGCCCACAGAGCGCGCCACCTCCATCAGCGCGTCCAGCGCCGGCGCTGTCTCCTCGGGCCGCCGATGCGTGATGACGCTGGCTGTGGGTCCGCTCACGGCTCCACGACCAGTGCCGCCGCTTCGAGCTCCGGCACCCCGGCGAGAGCGCCCGCGCGGCCGGACTCGGCGAGCCACAGAAAGGTCTCGCGG
>PLES01000112.1 GCA_003137075.1 Solirubrobacterales bacterium | reverse complement strand
CCGCACAAGTTCTACCTGAAGCTCGTCCAGTACATGGCGCTTGGCATCCCGGCCGTCGCGACGCCGCTCGGCTCCAACCCGATCGTGATCGAAGACGGTAAAACGGGCTTCCTGGCCGAGAGCTCGAGCGACTGGGTGAGGCTGATAACAGAGCTCGCGCGCAGCCCCGAGCTGCGTGAGCAGATGGGAAGGGATGCTGCCGAAGTCGTGTCCCAGCGCTACACGCTTCAGGCCAACGCGGAGAAGATCGTCGCCGGCTTCCGCTCTGCCCTCACCTAGGCCACGGGCGGCGTACGGCCTCGGTGTTGCCTCGCTGCGACGATAACCTGCTTCGACCGATGCGCATCTCCTTTGTCGTCCCGACGTACCGGCGTCCTGCAGCGCTCGGGGAAACGCTCGACGCGCTCATCAAACTCCAGCACCCGCCGAGTGATTACGAGGTGGTGGTCGTCGACGACGGCTCCGGTGATGACACGCCGGCGGTAGCGCAGCAGTTCGCACACGCCGCCGCCAGCGTCAGGTACGTCCACCAGCAGAACGCGGGCGTGGCCAAGGCCCGCAACACCGGCGCGGCCCACGCTGCTGGCGAGCTGCTGATCTTCCTCGATGACGACATTCTGGTCGCGCCCGACCACATCGAACGACATCTGGAAACGCGCGAGCGTTACGGTGACTGCCTCGTGAACGGCCACTGGGAGTTCTCACTGGGGACGCGCGCGGCTCTCGAGCAGACACCCTTTGGACGGTTTCGGATCGGGCTAGAGGACTGGGTCAAGATGGAGAACGACAAGCAGCCGCTCGACGGCGGACGCCTGCGTCCAAGCGGGATCACTGCCGCGAACCTGAGCATCACCGCGAGTTCATTCGACCGCATCGGCGGCTTTGACGAATCCTTTCCGTTTGCCGGCTGCGAGGACCAGGAGTTCTCCTACAGAGCGCAGCTCGCCGGCTATGCGTTTATCTACGATCCGGCAATCCGCCTCTTACACAATGACGAGCGCGTAACCCTGGACCAGTTTTGTGCACGCCAGCGCCGCGGGGCTCAGACCTCGGTCTACCTCGTAGCTCGGCATCCGGATGAGTACGCGGACCGTCCGCTGCTGCTCGAAAATGCACCGGCCACACGATTCGATCCGTTGAGCCTGCGGCTCAAAAAGCTAATGAAAGCGGCCTATGCCAGCACAGCGGGCCTCGCGACTGCCGCATTTGTGACACGACTGTTCGAAAGGCGCGCCCCACGCTCACCGATGCTCGCACGGCTCTACACCATGACCATTGGCGCACACATCTTCTTGGGTGTCAGAGACGGGCTGGCGCAACTACCGCAGGCGCGCGCGGCGGCGTACAAGGCGATGCGCGACCGGTACGGCAGTGCCTGAGGTGAGCATCGTCGTCCCGGCCCACAACGCCGGGCAGACGCTGGCACAGACGCTCGCCTCCGTCATGGCGCCGACGGTCGGCGACTACGAAGTGNNCACGTGTGAGCGTGGTGTCAACCGCCAATGGCGGCGTCGCGCGTGCGCGCAACCGCGGGATCGCAGAAGCGAGCGGGAGCTTCGTGGCGTTCCTTGATGCAGATGACCTCTGGCGGCCAGCCAAACTCGCGCAGCAGCTGGAACGGCTCGCGGCAGATCCGAGCGCCGGTGTCTGTGTCACCGCCGCCACGAGGATCGATGACACCGCGCGTGAGCTCGGTTCGATGCCCTTGGAGAACACCGAAGAAACCTGCGCCGCGCTGCTGCTGCGGTCATAGGTCGCGGGTTGCATCTCCTCCGGCGTCGTGCGGCGGTCTGTACTTGAAGCAGTTGGCGGGTTTGACCCGGCGTTCAGCCAGTGCGCCGACTGGGACCTCTGGCTGCGGTTGAGTCGCCAGACTCGCTTCAGCCTGATACAGGAGGAGCTGGTCCTCTACAGGACTCACTCCGGCAACATGAGCAGCAACATCTCGCTACTCGAGCGTGACACGTTTGCCGTCTTGGACAAGTTCTTCGCCTGCGGGACGTCGGCGCCATACCTACCGCTTCGGCGCCGCGCATACAGCAACCATTGGCTGATCTGCTCCGGCTCTTACCTGCACGCGCGAGCGAGTGCGGACAGCCTCCGCTGCCTCGTAAACGCGCTACGCGAGGATCCCACCAACCTGCGCCGCCTGGCCGGTCTGCCACGGCGTTGGTGCGCACGCCTCACGCGACGGCTCAACGCCCGCCGATGACGACTCCTGCCCCCCTTCTGGTTTCGGTCGTGATCCCGGCTTACAACTGCGCAAGGACGATTCGCCAGACGATTGAGAGCGCCCTGAACCAGGAGGATGCTGAGCTTGAGGTGATAGTGGTAGACGACGGCTCGTCAGACACGACTACAGAGA
Organism: Solirubrobacterales bacterium; assembly: GCA_003137075.1. Taxonomy (GTDB): domain Bacteria; phylum Actinomycetota; class Thermoleophilia; order Solirubrobacterales; family Solirubrobacteraceae; genus Palsa-465. The sequence continues at coordinate 796 of PLES01000112.1, read as the reverse complement.
TCGTCGAAGCGATCCCGGACACGCGCGTGCGCTTGGTCCGCCAGAGCAACGCTGGACCGGCCGCCGCTCGCAACACCGGCACCCTCAATGCCCGCGGCACCTGGGTCGCATACCTCGATGCGGATGACGTGTGGCTGCCTCACAAGCTACGCACACAGCTGTCGGTGCTGAGGGCTCGCCCTGACGTCTTCGCCGTCCAGGCGAGTGCTTACATCGTCGACGACCAGCTGAACGTGCTCTGGCTCAAGCGGTGTACACAGCCCGAGAATCTGCTGCTCACCTTCCTGCGCTTTCAGAACATGCCGAACGCGCCGTCGAGCTGGATCGTGGACCGAGCGAAGCTGTCGCAGATTGGCAACTGGGACGCTGACCTCGCGATCCTCGAGGATTGGGAGTTCAGCCTGCGTATGGCCCGTTACTGCAACCCGGTCTGTCTGCCCGAGCCGCTTTCCATGTACCGCCAGCACCCCGGCAACCGCAGCCAGGATCTCGACATCCACATCGCTCCCGGGTTCCGAGTGCTGGGGCGCCTATTCGCCGACCCGACGCTTCCAGCCGAGATCCGCGAGCGAGAGCGCGAGGTCTATGCCCGCTTCTACACGATGCTCTGTGGCGGGGCGCTGCGTACCTTGGGCGAGGATGTCTCGGAAGTGCTCGAGTACGTGCCCGAGCACTGGAGGGTGCACAAGCACGTGAGGCCTAAGTATTCCTGCGGCGTCTGTCAGAAGATCGTTCAGGCAAACGCACCCTCGCGACCGATCGAGCGCAGCTATGCCGGTCCCGGTCTCCTGGCACA